>NZ_JBSFPS010000132.1:0-25998 GCF_053588315.1 Streptosporangium sp. NPDC003464
GGATCCTCACCGGCCTGTGGATCCTCTACTGGATCCTCGTCATGGTGGTACGTGCCGGGCGGGCTGCCCCGCGTCGCCGACGCCCTGGCCCTGCTGCTGGAGGAGGCGGGGGTGGAGGTCGCCCTCGACGCCGAGGTGACGGACGTGCTCGCCGACGGCAGCCGCGTCCGGGGGGTACGGCTGGCCTGCGGGCAGCGCGAAGGCGCCGACGTCGTGATCGCCAACACCGACGCGGCGGCCCTCTACGGGCGGCTGCTGCCGGACCGGCGGCGGCTGCGGCGCATCGCCGCGCTGGGCGCCTCCTCCTCGGCGTTCCTGCTGCTGGCCGGGGTGGAGGGCCGGACCGAAGGGCTGGCGCACCACTCCGTCGTCTTCTCCGCCGACTACGAGCGGGAGTTCGCCGACATCTTCGAGCGCCGCCGGCCGCCGGTGGACCCGACCGTCTACGTCGGCTGCTCGGCCGTCGACGACCCGTCGCAGGCGCCCGACGGCGCCGAGAACTGGGTCATGCTGGTCAACGTCCCGGCCCGCGACCCGGACCGGTGGCCGATCTCCCCCGAGTCCTACCGCGACCTGGTGCTGGAGCGGCTGGCCGCCCGGGGCCACGACCTGTCGGGGCGGCTGCGCTTCGTCGACCTGCTGACCCCCGCCGACCTGCGCGAGCGGTACGGCGCGTGGGGCGGGGCGATCTACGGCGGCGCCTACGCCGGCCCGTTCGCCCCTTTCCGCCGCCCCGGCAACCGAGGGCCCCGGCGGGGCCTGTATCTGGTGGGCGGCTCCGTGCACCCCGGCGGCGGGCTGCCGCTGGTGGCGATGGGCGGCCGCATCGTCGCCTCGCTCGTGGCAGCGGACTTCCGCCGATGAGACCGCTCACCGCGCTCCAGGCCGCCGCCGCCCTCGCCGTGGGGGTACGGCTGGCCCGCGGCCGCGGCCGGCTGCCCCCGCTGGCCCCCGTCGAGACGGCCGCCGGGCGGATCTCGGTGGTGGTCCCGGCCCGCGACGAGGAGCGCCGCATCGGCCCCTGCCTGTCGGCCGTGCTCGCCGATCCGGCCGTCGCGGAGGTCGTCGTCGTCGACGACGAGTCGGGCGACGGCACGGCGCGGCTGGCCGCCGATCTCGGCGCCAGGGTCGTCGCGGGCGCGCCCCTCCCGGAGGGCTGGGTGGGCAAGCAGTGGGCACTGCGGCAGGGGGTCGAGGCGGCCCGCGGCGACATCGTGGTGACGCTCGACGCCGACACCCGGCCGGCGCCGGGCCTGTTCGGCTCGCTGGCCGCGGCCCTGGACCGCTACGACCTGGTCAGCGCCGGTCCCAGGTTCGTCTGCGGCGGGACCGCCGAGCAGGCGCTGCACGCCTCGTTCCTGGCGACGCTGGTCTACCGGTCCGGCCCCATCGGGCCGTCCGTCGCCCCGGCTCCGCACCGGGTCCTGGCCAACGGCCAGTGCATGGCCTTCCGCCGTACGGCGATGCTGGCCGCCGACGGGTTCGCGCGGGTCCGCGGGCACATGACCGACGACGTGGCGCTGGCCCGGACCCTGGCCGCCGCGGGCTGGGCGGTCGGCTTCCTGGACTCCGGCGGTCTGCTGGAGGTCGACATGCACGAGTCGGCGGCCGAGGTGTGGCGGGAGTGGGGGCGGTCGCTGCCGCTGTGCGACGTCACCGGCCCCGGCCGGCAGACCGCCGACCTGGCCGTGATCTGGCTGACCGCCGCGCTGCCCGTCCTGCGGCTGGCGGCCGGCCGGCCCACCCGGCTCGACCTGGGGCTGCTGGCCGTACGGTTGTCGCTGACCGGCGCGCTGCGCGGCAGCTACACCCGGCCCGGCCCCGGCGTGCTGCTGTCACCCCTGCTGGACCCGCTGACCGCCGTACGGCTGACGCAGGCGACGCTCCGCCCGGTGCGCGGCTGGCGCGGCCGTACCTATCCCACCGCGGCCCGCGGGCTCACGGCTCCCGCGGGAGCGGCCGGCCCGCCCGCCCGGCCCGCGCCGCCTGCCGGAAGCGCAGCCCGATGAGGCACATCAGCGCTCCCGTCCCGGCCACGTGCTCCACCGGCGCGAAGAGCAGCTGGAACAGCGGCAGGCAGAACACGCCCGCCCGCGCGCCGACGGCGAAGGAGCGCGTCAGCAGGGCCCCCGCGATCAGGACCGCGACGCCGAGCAGGAATCCGGGCGGGCAGATGACGGCGGAGCCGCCCACGAAGACGAGGACCGACCGGCCGCCCCGGAAGCCGGCGAACAGCGGCCAGGCGTGCCCGGCCATCGCGGCGGCCACCGCCAGATACACCGGCACGGCGCCGGCCCCGGCGACCGCCCCGGGCCCGGTGGTGTGCGGGCCGCCGGCCACGAGGGCGAGCAGCGCGGCGAGCGCGCCCTTGAGCGTGTCGCCCGCGAACACGGGTGCGGCGGCCCGCCAGCCGAGCCGCTCCTTGACGTTCCAGAAGCCGGGGTTGCCGTCGCCGACCTCACGGGGGTCGAAGCCGTGCGCCCGGGCGAGCGGCACCGCGACCGGCACGGACCCGAGAAGGTAGCCGCCGATGACCACGACGGGCAGGAGAATCATCGCTTCGTTCCACCTCACGAGGTATGCGGACCTGGGGGCCATGCGGTACATGGCCGCCGACCGGCCGGTGCTGGCGGGCACCGCGGGACTGCTGTTCTGGCGGCTGCTGGGTTCCGGCCGCGGAGCCTCCATGAGCCTGGGCGCGGACCTGCGGCGCTGGGCGCTGCTGGCCGTCTGGAACCGGGAGCGGGCGCTGGAGGACTTCCTGGAGAGCTCCCCCGTGGCGGCACGCTGGCGGGGCCGGGCCGAGGAGTCCTGGCAGGTACGGCTGGCGCCGCTGGCCTCGCGCGGCCGGTGGGGCGGGGTGGAGCCGTTCGGGCCGATCGAGGAGATCTCCCGGCGGAACACGGGCGGGCCGGTCGCCGTGCTGACCCGCGCGTCGATCCGCCCCTCCCTGCTGGTGCCGTTCTACCGGTCGGTCCCCCAGGTGGAGCGCCTGCTGCGGGAGCAGGACGGCTGCCTGGCCTCGGTCGGCGTCGGGGAGTGGCCGCTGGCCCGGCAGGCCACGTTCTCGCTGTGGCGCGACTCCCGCGCGGTACGGGACTTCGCCTACCGGGGGCAGGCGCACCGGGAGGCGATCGGGCGGACACGGGCGGAGGGCTGGTACTCCGAAGAACTGTTCGCCCGGTTCGTTCCGTACGGCAGCGAGGGGACCTGGGACGGGATCGACCCCCTGGCCAGGTACGGCGGCCACCGTCCGTGACCCGTCCCCGGCGGACCGGGCGGGCCGGGCGGCCGCCGGCCTCGCCGATCGTCGGTCCGGGCGCCGCTCCGGAGCCGGGTCCGGGCCCTGTCCCGGGCGCGGGTGCGCGCTCACCACGCGCACCGCGTACCGCGCACCGCTCACCACGCGCATCGCGTACCGGTTCAATTCACCGGCTCGGCCGTGAGATGGTCCCGGAGACGGGCGGCGACCCCGCCGCCGGCGAGGTCGTGCGCGACCGCGCAGGCCCGCGCGACCGTCGCGGCGCGGGAGGAGCCGTGCGCGACGACGACGGTGCCGCTCAGGCCGAGCAGCACCGCCCCTCCGTGGGTCTCCGGCCCGTAGCGGCGGGCCACCTCCCGCAGCGCCTCCGGCGCGGCGGTCCCCGAGCGCGCCACCAGGGTCAGCACGGCCCGGACGGCTCCCTCGACGTTCTTCAGCACGACGTTGCCGGTGAACCCGTCGGTGACGATCACATCGACGGCGCCGGCCAGCACGTCGTGGCCCTCGACGTTGCCCTGGAAGCGCAACGGCAGCAACGGCAGCAGCTCCGCCACCCTGCGGGTCAGCCGGTTGCCCTTGCCCGGCTCCGCGCCGATCGACAGCAGGCCGACCGACGGGTCGGCCGCGCCGAGCACGAGGCGGGCGTAGGAGGCGCCGAGCAGGGCGAACTGGGCGACCATCTCGGGCGTGGGGTCGGAGGTCGCCCCGGCGTCGATCAGCACGGTGGCGCCGCCGGTCACCGCGGGCAGGGCGATCGCCAGGGCCGGCCGGAGCACGGCCGGCGCGCGGCCGACGCCGCGGATGGCGCACGAGACGACCGCGCCGGTGGAGCCGGCCGACACGAGCGCCGAGCCGGCCCCCTGCCGCAGGAGCTCGCAGCCCACCCGGAGGCTGGAGGCTCCGGAGGCGGCGACCCCCGTGCCCCGCTCCCCCATCGGGACGGCCTCCTCGGCGTGCACCACGTCGATCTCGTCCACCGCGCCGTGGCGCGCCAGCTCCGCGCGGATCTCCCCGGCCCGGCCGACGAGCACGACGGGGACGCCGTGCTCCCGCCGGGCCAGGACGGCTCCGCCGACCGTCTCGGCTGGTCCGTGGTCTCCGCCCATCGCGTCGACGACCACCGGCTCCGGCATCACATCCTCCTGACGGCAGTGACAGACGATTGCGCTCGCGCGGTTCAGGGCACCTGGACCGTGACCCGGCGTTCGGCCCGGTCGGCCACCGACGCCGCAAGCAGGTACCGCGCGAAGACGGCCAGCCTGCGGCGCCGGGGCACGGTGGCCCGGGCTCCGAGGACGTCGTGGCCCGCGGCCTCGATCCGGTCGAGGATGCCGCCGTACAGCTCGTAGGCCGCGCGGACGCACGGCCGTGAGGACGGGGTCAGCAGCTCGACGCCCTCCAGCGCCAGCCGGTAGTGACCCCGTGCCCGCTCGATCTCGAAGGCCAGCAGCTCGCGCAGGGCGGCGGTGGGGTGGCCGCCTCCCAGGTCGGCCTCGGCCACGCCGAACCTGTCCAGGTCGGCGAGCGGGAGGTACACCCGGCCGCGCGCCAGGTCCTCGGCCACGTCACGCAGGAAGTTGGTGAGCTGGAAGGCCAGTCCGAGCTCGCGGGCGGGGCCGCGGGCCGCCTCCGTCATGCCGGGCAGCGGTTCGAGGACGGGCAGCATCATCGTCCCGATGGCCGCCGCCGAGCCCTCCATGTAGCCGAGCAGGCTGTCGTAGGTGGCGTAGCGGCTGACGGTCAGGTCGGCCCGCATCGCCCGGAGGAAGTCCTCGATGTCGGCGCGGTTGATGCCGAACGAGCGCACGGTGTGGGCGAACGCCGGCAGCACCGGGTCGTCGACGGCGCCGCCCGCCAGCGCCCCGGCCGTCCGGCCGGCCAGTCCGTCGAGCGCCGCCACGCGGTCGCCCGTCGCCGTGAAGGAGTCGACGATCTCGTCGGCGTAGCGGGCGAAGCCGTACAGGGCGTGCACGTGGGGGCGCTTCCAGGCCGGCAGCAGCATGGTCGCCAGGTAGTAGGACCGGCCGTGGCGGGCGTTGAGCCTGCGACAGCACTCGTAACTGCCGGTCAGCGTCATCGGGAGGTCTCCAGGATGCGTTCGGCCGCGAGTTTCCCCGAGATCAGCACCGGCGGCACTCCTACTCCCGGCGCGGTGTACATGCCCGCGAAGTGGAGGCCGGGGACGCGCCGGGCCGCCCCGGCCGGTCTGAACCAGGCCGTCTGGGTGAAGCGGTGGTCCATCGCGAACGGGGTGCCCGCCGAGTGTCCGAGCCGCGCCCAGGCGGGCGGGTCGACGGTGAGGCGGAGGGCGGAGGTCAGGTCGCCGTACCCGAGCCCGGCCAGCCTGCCCAGCAGGCGCTCCTCCAGCCGGGAGGTGAGCCCGTCCCAGCCGTCCGCGCCGCTCAGGTTGGCGGTCGGCTCCAGCACGGTGAGCGTGGCGTGGCCGGGGGGCGCGGCGCCGGCGTCGGACCCGGGGTAGGTGACCAGCAGGCTCGGGTCGGGCTGCGGCCGGCCGGCGTTCAGGGCGGAGAAGGTGGAGCTCCATCCCCGGCCGAAGTGCAGGGTGTGGTGTGCCTGCCCGGTGAGCCGCCGGTCGAGGCCGAAGTGGAGGACCAGGCAGGAGGGCGAGTACCGGGGGCGGCGCAGCCGCCAGTCGCGCGCCCCGGCGGGCAGCAGCCCGGCGTGGGCGCGGGGCAGGTCGCAGGCGACCACGGCGTGCCGGGCGGCGAGGCGCTCACCGGTGTCGAGCCGGACCGCGCTGACTCCGTGGGAGCCGGTCTCGACCTCGACGGCCCGCACGCCGTACCTGATCCGCGCTCCGGCCCGCTCCGCCACGGCGGCCATGGCCCGCGGGATGGCGTGCATGCCGCCGTGGCGGGGGAAGAAGACCCCGCCGACCGTGTCCATGTGGGCGATCACCGCGTAGACGCCGAGCGCCCGCTGGGGGGACAGCCCCACATACAGGGACTGGAAGGTGTGCGCCTTGATCAGCCGCGCGTCGGTGAGGTGGCTTCTCACCAGGCGGTCGAGCCGCCGGAACCCGCCCAGGGCGGCCAGCCGCGCCAGCACTCCCGGCTGGACCAGGCTCCGCAGCCGCGTCATGTCGCGGTCGATGAAGGAGGGCCATTCGCAGGCGAACAGCCCGCCGATCGTGGCCCGGAACCGCCGGTACCTGTCCGCCTCGGCGCCGCCGCACAGCCGGCGCACCTGCTCGATCATCGCCTCCTCGCCGGGCACGATGTCCAGGTGGGAGCCGTCGTGGTAGCGCAGCCGGTAGTAGGGGTCCAGCCGCCGTAGCGGGAGGACGTCCGCCATCTCCTCGCCCGCGGCGGCAAAGACCTCGGCCAGCACGTCCGGCATGGTCAGCACCGACGGGCCGGTGTCGAAACGGTAGTCCCCCACGCTCGCCGTCCCGCAGCAGCCACCCGGGACCTCGCGGGCCTCCACGACCGTGACCTCCCGTCCGGCCGCGGCCAGCCGGACCGCCGCGGCCAGGCCGCCGAGCCCCGCTCCGATCACCACGATCG
Source organism: Streptosporangium sp. NPDC003464 (assembly GCF_053588315.1). Classification (NCBI taxonomy): domain Bacteria; kingdom Bacillati; phylum Actinomycetota; class Actinomycetes; order Streptosporangiales; family Streptosporangiaceae; genus Streptosporangium; species Streptosporangium sp. NPDC003464. Next base: position 6,790 of record NZ_JBSFPS010000132.1, read on the forward strand.
GGCTCATGAGCTCCTCCTCGCCGCCGCACGCGCGCAGGCCGATGATCGACTTGCTTGGGCGATCCATCCCCGGGGCCGCCTGCCGGTAAATCAACCCGGCCTGCAAGAAGAGGTAAAGGCCAGGTTGATCTACCGGCAGGCGGCTCCCCGGAAGGCCGCGGGCCTGTCTCACGCGCCCGCGGCGACGGGGCAGTCACCTGGTCGGCGGAGGTGAGATCACCCTGGCGGCGGACGAGGTCCGGCGGGTCGCGGACCTATGGTTCCAGGCTGGGGGGTGACGCCCCGGAGCGGAGTGGCCCCGAAGGGGCTCCCCGCGCCGGCGCGCCGCACAACGGTGGCGCGTCACGCATACGGCAGCCGTCCCACCACGGCGGCCTGTCACCGTGGCGGGACCGGGAGGGTGGGGATGGAGTTCCGGGTTCTCGGTGCGGTCGGAGTCCGTGACGGCGGGGTGCCCGTCGAGCTCGGCGGCCCGCGCCAACGTGCGGTGCTGAGCCGGCTGCTGCTCGCGCGCGGGGCGGTCGTCTCCACGGACACCCTGATCGACGACCTGTACGGCGGCGCGCCCCCCGTGAGCGCGCTCGCCACGCTGCAGTCCTACGTCTCCAACCTGCGCCGGGTCATCGAGCCCGGCCGGGCCCCGCGCACCCCCGCCCGGCTGCTCCTCGCCCGGCCTCCCGGCTACCTGCTCGCCGCCACGGACGTCGACGCGATCCGCTTCGGCGAACTGGTCGCCCGTTCCGAGTCTCGCTCCCCCGACGAGGCGCTGGCCTGCCTGGACGAGGCGATGGAGCTCTGGCACGGCCCGCCCTACGGCGAGTTCGCCGACGAGCCGTGGGCCGTCATGGAGGTCCGCCGCCTCCAGGAGCTGCGCCTGGTGGCGATCGAACGGCGCGCCCAGGCGCTGCTGGCCTGCGACCGGCCCCAGGCCGTGATCACTTTCCTGGAGGACGAGACGGCCGCGCATCCGCTGCGCGAGCGGCTGTGGTGCCTGCTCACCCTGGCCCTGTACCGTACCGGGCGCCAGGCCGACGCCCTGGCCGCGCTCCGCTATGCCAGGGAACTGCTCGCCGAGGAGCTCGGCCTGGACCCCGGGCCCGAGCTGAGGGCGCTGGAGGACGACATCCTCCGGCAGGCCGACTCGCTCCTCCTCTCGCCCCGCGTGCCGGCGCCCGCCGTCGCGCCCGCCGCCTGTCCGGCGCCGTCTCCCGCCTGCCCGGCGCCCCCTCCGCGCGGCGACGCCCTGCCCGGCCGGGAGCGGCAGCTCGCGGAGCTGGAGGCGCTGGCCGGACGCGGGACGGTGGGCATGGCCGCGGTGAGCGGCGAGCCGGGCATCGGCAAGACCCGGCTGCTGGAGACGTTCGGCGAGCGCTGCGCCGAACGCGGTCACCTGGTGCTGTGGGGCCGCTGCCACGACGCCGAGGGGGCCCCGCCGCTGTGGCCGTGGCTGCAGGTGCTGCAGGCGCTCGCCGAGAGCGTGCCGCCGCCGGACCGCGGGGCGCTGGCCGGGCTGCTGGACGACGAGACGCCGGCCGGCTCCACCGAGGCGGCGCTGCTACGCCGCCATCAGGCGGTGGCCCGCTGGCTGGTCCAGGCCGCCCGGATCCGGCCGCTGGTGGTGGTCCTGGACGACCTGCACTGGGCCGACCCGGCCTCGCTCGGGCTGCTGGGCGATGTGGCCACACTCACCGCCGGGCCGGCGCGCGGCGTCCGGCTGACCGTGGTCGTCGCCTTCCGCGACAGCGAGGAGCGGCCCCCGTTGCAGGAGGTGCTGGGCCGGCTGGCCCGCCACGACCTGCTCCGGGTCGGCCTGGCCGGGCTGGGGGGCGGGCCGGTGCGGGAGCTGGCGGCCGGGATGGGCATCGAGGTGGACGAGTCCACCGCCGGGCGGCTGGCCGAGCGGACCGGCGGCAACCCGTTCTTCGTGCGCGAGAGCGTCCGGCTGCTGGCCCAGGGCCAGGACCTGGAGGCGGTGCCCGACGCGGTGGCGGACCTGATCCGCCGCCGGCTGGCCGCGCTGGGGTGGTGGACCGGCGGGGTGCTCGGGGTCGCCGCGGTGATCGGCCGGGACTTCGATCCCGGCGTGGTCGCCGAGGTGTGCCAGGCCGTCTTCGACCCAAGATCGGCGCGGGACGGATCCGGTCCCGGCGCCCTGCCCGAGGCGTGCCGGGCGAAGGTCTACGACACGCTGGACCGGGCCGCCCGGGCCGGGTTGACGGTCCCGCGCGGCAACCGGATGGCCTTCGTCCACGACCTGGTCAGGGAGACCCTCGTCGGCGGGATCCCGCCGCTGCGCAAGGCGATGGTCCACCGGGAGGCGATGGCCGTCCTGGCCACCCGGCCGGGCACCGACGTGGCCGTGATCGCCCATCACGCGGTGGAGGCCGGCCCGGCCGCGCACACCGCCGCCGCGCGCTGGGCGGTGGCCGCCGCCCAGCAGGCGAGCCTGCGCCTGGCCTACGAGGAGGCCGCCGTCTGGTGGGGCCGGGCCGTCGCCGCGCACGGCGCCTCGGCGGGCGACCCGATCGACCACGTGGAGCTGCTGCTGCGGCAGGTCCGCGCCCTGCTGGAGGCCGGGGACGCGCTGGGCGCGCGGCAGGCGCGGGCGGAGGCCGTACGGGCCGCCGACCGCGCCGGGGCGGGCCCCGAGCTGACCGCACGCGCGCTGACGGCGCTGGACGCCCCCACGATCTGGACGCTCCGCAACCCGTACGAGGCGGTGGAGCTGCGGCTCGTGCACCGCTTCGAGGCCGCCCTGCGCGAGCTGCCCGCCACCGACAGCCCCGAACGGGCCCGCCTGCTGGGCGGCCTGGCCCAGGAGCTCTACGACGGGACCGACGACCCGCGCTGCCGTTCCCTCTCCGCCGAGGCGGTCGAGATGGCCCGCCGGCTGGGCGACCCGCAGCTGCTGATGCGGATGCTCAACGCCCGGCACCTGTCGCTGCCCCAGCCGCTGCACATCCCCGAACTGCTGGAGATCGCCGACGAGCTGGAGGATCTGGCGCTGCGCACCCGGGTGCCCGGCTTCACGCTGCTCGCCCAGATGCTGTACACGCACTTCAGGCTGGAGCTGGCCGACCTCGCGGGGGCGGACCGGGCCGCCGCGCGCTGCGAGGCCATGCTGGAACGGCTGCCGCTGCCCTGGCCGCGCTTCCAGCACACCATGTGGCGGGCCCACCGGCTGGCCCTGGCCGGCCGGTTCGACGAGGCCGAGACGCTGTTCGGCGAGGCCGGGCGCCAGGCCGAGCGGGTCGGGGTGTGGCACGCGGGCGGGCTCGTGGCCATGGGCCGCCTGGCCCTGAACTACCAGCGGGACACGATGGCCGGGACCGGGCCGCTCATCGACGCCATCAGCGGGATCCACCCCTCCCTGGATCACGACGCCCGGGTGCTGCAACTGTGTGCCCAGGGCCGCGTCGAGGAGGCCGGGCGGCTGGCGGAGGAGGGCTGGCGCCCCCCGCCCCGGGACTGGTCGTGGCTGAGCACGAGCTGCCTGCAGGCGGCGGCCCAGGCGGCTGTCGGCGACGTCTCGGCCTGCCAGGTGAGCTACTCGGCGCTGCTGCCCTACAGCGGACGCGTCGCCGCCCTGTCCGCGGTGATCTGCGTGGGCCCCGTCGACTGGTTCCTCGCCCTGCTCGCCTCCGCCGTCGGCGACCACACCGCCGCCTCCTGGCACCTGGCGGCGGTGGCACGGCTGGCCAGCCAGGCCGGGCTGATGGCCTGGCGCGACCGGGCGATGACCGCGGGTCCGGGATCGGGAACCGGCCCTCAGCGTGACCGGCCGGCCTCGGACACGACCGGGTGCCCCTCGACGTGACCGGCGGCGCTGAGGGTTACCGGACGACCTTCAACGTGACCGGCCTCGGACACGACCGGGCGACCTTCAACATGACCGGCGGCGCTGAGGGTTACCGGACGACCTTCAACGTGACCGGCTTCGGACACGACCGGGCGCCCCTCGACGTGACCGGCCGGCGCTGAGGGTGACCGGCTGATCGGCACCCCGCCGGGCGGCGGGCACCCTCCGCGGCCCGGCGGCCCGCCACGCGGGGTGGGCTCGGAAGGCGTCCCTCTCGGTCCGGCATCCGGACGGGTTCAGGAGGTGTCGCCCGGAGGCAGGTGCGGGCTCTCCTCCTCGACGGTCTCCTGGGGGGCGACGCCGGTGGCGTCCTCGGGGCCGGAGGTGCCGTAGGGGCGTCCCGTCCTCTCGTCGACACCGGCCGTCCCGCGGCCCTCCTCCCCCTCCTTGGCCGCGATCTCCTCGCCCCGCCGGGACGTGCTGACGCCGACGCCGGAAGGGCCCTCGGGCTCGGTGTCGGTGGCGGAGACCCCTTCGCGCTCCTCCTCCGACACCTCACGGCCGGGTCCCTTGTCCTCCGGCGGCGGCCCCCACGCCCGGTTGCCCGCCTGCACCACCTCTTCGCTCGCGTGCCCCACGTCAGGGGAGTAACCGTGCTCTTCTCCCTCGAACCGGCCCGCGTCCTCTGATTCACGTGGCTCGTTCATGTCCAGCCCCCATGGGATTTCGGATTTTCAGCAGATTCTCGGCAGGGGGTCACCGACCAGCAGGTCGACGATGCGGGTGCCGCCGAAGGAGGTCTTCAGCAGGACCAGCCCGGGCGGGTCGTCGGCGATCCGCCCGATGACGGCCGCGGCGGAGCCGAGCGGATGAGAGCGCAGGGCGGCCAGCGCGGCCTCGGCGGACCGCTGGGCCACCACCGCGACCATCCGGCCCTCGCACGCCACGTAGAGCGGGTCGATCCCCAGCAGCTCACATGCCCCGCGTACGGCGGGGCACACCGGGATCGCGTCCTCTTCGAGCACGACCGCGACCTCGGAGGCCGCGGCGATCTCGTTGACGACCGTCGCCACCCCGCCGCGGGTGGCGTCGCGCAGGCACCGCACCTGCCCGTCGCCGCAGGCGTCCAGCAGCCGGGCGGTCAGCGTGTTGAGGGGCGCGGTGTCGGAGGTGAGGTCGGCCTGGATGTCGAGCTCTCCCCTGGCCAGCATGACGGTGACGCCGTGCTCGCCGATCGGGCCGGACACGATGACCGCGTCGCCGGGCCGGGCGGCGGCGGCGCTCAGCCGGACCGGCCGCTCCACCGTCCCGACGCCCGAGGTGGTGATGTAGCAGCCGTCGGCCTTGCCCTTCTCCACGACCTTGGTGTCGCCGGTGACGATCCACACGTCCGCCGCCCGCGCCGCCGCCGCCATGGAGGCGGTGATGCGCCGCAGGTCGGCGACGGGGAAGCCCTCCTCGATGATGAAGGCGGCCGACAGGTGGCGGGGGCGCGCCCCGCACATCGCCAGGTCGTTGACGGTGCCGTTGACAGCCAGGTCGCCGATGTCCCCGCCCGGGAAGAACAGCGGCGTCACCACGTACGAGTCGGTGGTGAAGGCGAGCCCGTCGGCGACCGCGCCGTCCTCCAGGGGCTCCAGCAGCCGGTTGCGGAACGCCTCCAGGAACACCGCCTCGATCAGGGTGTGGGTGGCCTTGCCGCCGGCGCCGTGCGCGAGGGTGATCAGGTCCTCCCGGACCCGGGCCCTGCCGCGGCGCACCCGTTCGATCCGGTCCAGGACCTCCTGCTCGCGGCCCGGGACCGCACCGCCCCGCCGGACCCGCTGCCCGGGCGCCGGGCAGGTGGGCGTCTGAGGGGCCGGCCTCTCCTGGCCGGTGAGGCCGGTGAGGCCGGCGAGACCGCTCTCGGGTGCCGCGCCCTCCGCCCGGAGGGCGGCGCCTTCCTCGGTGTCCATCAGTGGGTCGCCTCCTTGACCCGCTCGCGCGAGAAACGGCCGAAGTTGTAGTACGCCGCGCACGCGCCCTCGGACGACACCATGCAGGTGCCGATCGGGGTCTCCGGGGTGCAGGCGGTGCCGAACACCTTGCACTCCCAGGGTTTGAGCACGCCCTTGAGCACCTCGCCGCACTGGCACGCCTTGGGGTCGGCCACCCGCCCGCCGGGGATCTGGAAGATCCGTTCGGCGTCGAAGGCGGCGTACCGCTCCCGCACCCTGAGCGCCGAGTGCGAGATGAACCCCAGTCCCCGCCATTCGAAGTACGGCCGCGGCTCCATCACCTCGTTGATGACGCCCAGGGCCTTGGGGTTGCCCTCCCACGGCACCACCCGGGCGTACTGGTTGTCCACCTCCGCCCGGCCCTCGGCGAGCTGCGCGAGGATCCGGTAGACCGTGTGGAGCACGTCGAGCGGCTCGAAACCGGCCACCACCAGGGGCTTGCCGTACTCGCGCGCGATGAACCCGTACGGCCGGCAGCCGATGACGGCCGAGACGTGGCCCGGCCCGACGAAGCCGTCCAGGCGCAGGTCGGGCGAGTCCAGAATCGCCTTGATCGCCGGGATGATCGTCACGTGGTTGCAGAAGATCGAGAAGTTGTCGATCCCCTCGGCGGCCGCGCGCAGGACGGTCATCGCCGTCGAGGGGGCGGTGGTCTCGAATCCGATCGCCATGAAGACCACGCGCCTGCCGGGGTTCTGCCGCGCGATCTTCAGGGCGTCCAGCGGGGAGTAGACCATGCGGATGTCGGCCCCCCGCGCCTTGGCGTCGAGGAAGGAGCCCTTCCCGCCGGGGACGCGCATCATGTCGCCGAACGACGTCATGATCACATCCGGCTGCCCGGCGATGTGGATGGCGTCGTCCACCCTTCCCATCGGGATGACGCAGACGGGGCAGCCCGGGCCGTGCACGAGCGTGACGGCCTCGGGCAGGTAGTCCTCCAGCCCGTGCTTGTAGATGGTGTGGGTGTGCCCGCCGCACACCTCCATGAACTTGTAGGCGCGGCCGGGCTCGCACAGCGCGGCGATCCGCTCGGCCAGCGCCCGGGCCTTGGCGGCGTCACGGTATTCGTCGACGAAGCGCATCCGACCTCACCCCTGCTCGATCATGGATTCGCGGAGAGCCGCGATCTCGTCCTCGTACGCCTCGCCGATGCTTTCGAGGAAGTCGAGCGCGGCCCGGGCCTCCACCTCGTCGATCTTCGACAGCGCGAACCCGACGTGGATGAGGATCCAGTCGCCGGGGATGAGGGACTCCTCCTCCAGCAGGCCGATGTTGATCGCCCGCCGTACCCCGCTGACGTCGACCATCGCCAGGTCAGGACGGTCCGACAGGATTTCCACGATCTCGCCGGGGATCCCCAGGCACATGAGCGGCCTCCGCCATCTGGATGGATTCGAGGACGAGGTCGTCGCCGCCCTCGGTGTCGATATCGGTGCCGCCGCATTCGGGGCAGGTGGCGAAGGGGTCGACGGAGGCGGCCGTCTGCCCGCAGGAGCGGCACAGCAGCTGCACCGGGACGATGACCAGGTCCACCTTCGCGCCCTCGGCCAGCGATCCGTCCGCGACCATGGCGAACGCCTGGTTGATCACCGGCTCCGTGATGCGGAGCAGGGCACCCGCGTGCACCCTCGCCCGCTCCACCCGCCGACCGGCCGCCCGTCTCTCCACCGCGTCGAGGATCGCCTCCGCGATCCCGAATTCATGCATGGCTGAACTTCACCTCGTTCCGTTCGGTCCCACTTGTCGTTCCACCGGGCCGTGGCACGGCCCGCCGTCAGATGCGCAGGCGTCGGGGCCGTCACATCTTCCTGATCCGCAGATAGCGCTTGATGTCGGGGATCGACTGGACGACCAGCACCGCCACCCCGGCGACGAGCGCTCCGACGATCAGACGTTTCAGCATGTGCGTTCCTCCTCGTGACCCGTGCCGGCGCGCACCGGCGCGGTCTGTTGCCCGACCAGCTCCAGGAGCAGCTCCCGGACCAGGTTCACCGCCGCGCCGACGGCGCCGGCGACCGGGGCGCTCAGCTCCATGCCGGGTGACAGGTCGGCGGGCTCGCAGCCGACGAGCAGGACCCGGCCGGTCACGCCGCCGAGCGTGTCCGCCAGCGCGAGCACCGACTCGGGCGTCATGGCGTGGGCGTCGACGAAGGACCCCGGGCACTCGCCGGGCGACGGCTCCAGCACGTACAGCGTGCCGGGCGGGCTGCCGCGCGAGGCCGCGTCGAGGAGGATCGTGGCGTCGTAGCCGCCGCCGGTGAGCTCGTAGGCGAGGTGGACGCCGCGGATGCCGAAGTCGGTGACCAGGACCCCGTCGGGCAGCTCCGTGCCCGCCAGCCGCCTGGCCACCGTGACGCCGAAGCCGTCGTCGCCGAGAAACACGTTCCCGACCCCCGCGACGAGGACCCTCATGCGATGGCCTCCCCGTTCTCCAGCGGCTCGACCTCGTCGGGGGCGAAGTAGAGGAAACGGCCGTGGGATCGGTGCAGGTCCGCGCCCGGGTCCCCCTCCAGGGTGACGGCCAGGTGCCGGGCCCCGTCGAGGTCGAGGAGCACGGCCTCCACCCGGGCGGTCCGGCCGGCCAGGAACATGTCGTGGGCGTCGGCGCGGCGCCTGCCGGGGACCAGCCGGACCCGGCTCCCCCGGGTGACCTCCACCCCGGAGACGACCACGCTGTCGGTGTCCGGCGACACGCCCTGGTCGGCCCCCGGGTCCCACCAGGGCGTGCCGGCCTCCCGCGCGGGCGCGCCCAGGTAGCGGATCACGCCGTGGAGCCGCTCCACCATCTCGGGCGGCATGTCACCGACCATGTCGATGAGCCGGGCCGCCCGGGGGTCGGTCGCCCTGGCCTGCCGCGTCTCCTCCTCGGTGAGGGTGATGGTGCGCAGGTGGAGCATCTCGTCGATCTCGGTGGAGTCGAACAGCTCGCCCGGGCTCTCCGGGGCGATGTCCGGGTAGTCGTACAGGATGATCGGCGAGGACAGCACCACGTCGCGGTGGCCGGGCTCGCCGACGAGCACGGGCCAGGTGTGCTCGTTGCGGCAGTCCTCCGCCGCCGGCCGGGCCCACTCCGGCGGATCGAGCAGGGAGACGAAGGCGCCTCCGGTCACCCCGACGAGCAGGTGCGCCGAGATCAGCGAGCGCCGCAGCGCCTGCTCGCGCGTCGCGTCCGGCCCGGTCCAGCCGGAGGTGTTCTCCACCCGGACGCGCAGCCTGATCAGGCCGTACGGGCCCGGCACCCGCTCGGCCCCGGCTCTGAGCACCGCCTGCAGCGGCAGGTGCTCGGAGACGACGCGGCCCTCCCGTTCGCCGGACGGGGCGAGGATCAGCTCGGCCGAGCGGTCTCCGGGGAGGCGCACCTCGACCGTCCGTTCGGCGCCGAGCAGGGCGGCGACGGGCAGTACGGCCTCCACCTCGCGCTCGGTCGCCTCCTCGAAGGTGAGGTAGGTCCGGCCGCCGCTGGTCAGCTCCTCCACCGGCCGGTGGCCGCCGTCCTCGGCCCGCTCGACGCTGCGGGTCCTGACGTGCAGGAACCGCAGGCGCAGGCGGACCACGGCGTCGTCGGCCCGTTCGAGGAGGCATTCGGTCACGCTGGAGGAGGGTTCGGCGGTGGCGGAGAACCCCGGGGGCACGAGCACCCCGAACTGCCAGCGCACCCGGTTCTTGGCCGCCGACGCCCGGTAGGGGTAGAGCAGGTAGCCCTCGTACAGCACCGCGTCGGCCACCCGCCGGGCGATCTCCATCGGCACGCTCACCCCGGCGTCTCCTTGAGTAGTTGTTCCACCGCCGCGTCCCACGTCGCCAGGGCGCGTCCGGTCTTGAAGCGGTGCAGGGCCCGCAGGGTGTCCCGGCGCAGCCTCAGCCATCCGGTCCCGGGGAAGTAGCGGTCCATCAGCTCCCGCCAGACGGTCACCGGGAGCCCGTGGCGGGCCTCGCAGTGCCACGGCACCTGTCCCACGGCGAAACCGTTCTCCGCCCGGGCGAACACGGTGCCGCTGAAGAGCAGCAGGAGGGGGACCTCGCCGCCGTCCAGCGCGGCGAAGTATTTGCCCGCGGCCACCTCCAGGTCGTAGCTGCAGGGCACGGGCAGGTCGATCTCGGTGGTCCCGGTGAAGGCGGGGACGGTGACCGAGACGTTGGCGAACTGCAGGGGTTTCAGCGTGTCGCCCCAGCGCGAGGGGTCTCCGAAGAGGTCCTCCAGCAGCTCCGCCTCCGCCGGGACGTACCGCCTGAGGTGCGGTTCCACCCGGATCTGGCAGCGCAGCGCGACGGCGTGCACCCCGTCGGGGGACGGCTCGGTGATCCGCAGCCGGAAGACCAGCGTCGGGAAGGCCGCGTGCGGCTCGGCCCTCGCGCCCACGCAGGCGAAACGGAGCTCATCGGTCATCGTCTTGTCCTCCGGCTCCGGCCGGCACGACACGGCTGCGGCCGCGCAGCTCCGCGAAGAAGCCCTCGATGGCCTCCCACGCCTCCTGGCCGCCGCCGAAGCCCTTCCAGTGCAGCCGCACCAGGCCGACGAGCTCGTAGCAGGCGGAGATCGGCACCAGGTAACAGGCGGTGCCGCCCTCCGGCCGGCGGTCCACCAGGAACGCCTCGACGTCCGGCAGGACGTCGGCCGGCATCGGGTTGGCCTTCATGACGCGCTCCCAGGTCTCCATCGGGAGCAGGGACTCCGTCGCCCCCGCGGGGCTCGGGTAGAAGGCGACCATCTGGTCGAGCGCGGAGTTGCGGAAGAAGAACGCCGTGCGGACCGGGATCTGGAGCTCCTCCCAGTCGGCCGCGCCGACGCTGAACGACGGGGCGTAGAGGTAGCGCTCCGGCACCGCGCGGTAGCGCCCGCGGGCGCCCGCGCCGTGGTCGAACAGCAGGCGGCAGGCCCGGCAGGCGCACAGCAGCGCCCGGCTCTCGAGGTTCACCACGTGGCCGTGGTCCTCGCCGGCCGGCTCGGCGCACAGGTCGCACCGCGCCACCGGCGCCTGCCGGGGCCCGCGGAAGCGGCGCAGCCCGGTGGCCGTCACGGGATCTTCTCCGGCTCCGGGCACGGGCCGGGCCGGTGCCGCTGGATCTGCAGCAGCGGCGCCCGGTCGCCGGCCTGCTCCTCGACGTCCACCCCGGACACCTCCGGCGCGGCCTGGACGACGGCGCGTTCGATGGCGTCGGTGACGGCGGAGCGCGAGGAGGGGCAGCCGTGGCAGGTGCCCCGCAGCCGCAGCCGGACGACCCCGGCCTCGTCCACACCGAGCAGCTCGATGCCGTCCTCGCCCAGCCCGAGGCGGGGCCGGACGCCGTCGAGCGCCTCGCGGACGCGCTCGGCGGTGCTCAGCGGATGCAGGTCGTGCAGCACGAGCAGGCTTGAGACGAGGTCGTCGCCGGCGAGGCGGTGGAGCACCTCCGCCGCCTCGGTCTCGGTGACGATCTCGACGACGCGTTCCAGACCGGCGCCGTACAGCTCGACCAGGACCCGGACGAGTTCCTCGGCCTTGGCGCGTGTCGCGGGATCGCTGAGCGTGGCGAGTTCGGCGATCAGCGTCTCGACGCGGCCGCCGGCCGCCTGGACGTCATGGGCTTGCAGCATTGTGCCCGGGCCACCTTTCCTCAGTCCTCACGCCGAGGAGCCGACGGCTCCCCGGCGGCCGATCGATCACAGGGTGCTGGCGGCATGGGGGGTGTGCAGCTTGCGCAGTTCCTTGCCGCCGCCGAGGTACATGTGGACCCCGCACGGCAGACAGGGGTCGAAGCTGCGCACGGCGCGCATGATGTCGATGCCCTTGAAGTTCTCCGGCGGGTTCTCCTCGAAGATCGGGGTGTTCTGCACCGCGTCCTCGTACGGCCCCGGCACGCCGTTGACGTCGCGGACGCTCGCGTTCCAGGGCGTCGGCGGGTACGGGTGGTAGTTGGCGATCCGGCCGTCCCTGATCACCATGTGGTGGGAGAGCACGCCCCGGACCGCCTCGCTGAAGCCGCAGCTGATCGCCTCGTCGGGGACGGTGAACGGCGCCCAGGTCTGGGTGCGTCCCGCGCGCACCTCGGCCAGGCCCTGCTCGGCGAAGTGCAGCGCGCACGCCGCCGCGTAGGCCTGGAAGTAGGTGCGGGCCCGGTTGCGTTCGAGCGCGTTGGACAGCAGCTCACCGTTGCGCTCGGGGATCTTCCACTCGAACGTCTTCTCCGGCCGCGTGGCCGTGCGCGGCAGGTTGATCTGCACGCTGTGGCCGGTGGCCTTGACATAGCCGATGTCCACCTTGCCCGACAGCGCGGTCGACCAGAGCCGGGCGATCGGGCCGCCGCCGGTGTCCAGGGCGAGCATGTCCTGCCCGTCGAACCAGCGGGGCGACATCACCCAGCTGTATTTGTCGTTGAAGTCGCGTTTCTGCGGGCGCGGGATGGTGTGCTGGTTCCACGGGTGGCGGATGTCGACCGGGTTGCCCAGCGGGTCGTGGGTGACGAACGGCTCCTGCCCCTGCCAGTCGTCGTAGTAGGAGCTGCCCAGCAGGATCCGGATGCCGAGGTTGATGTCCACCAGGTCGTTGGTGACGAGCCTGCCGTCGACGATCACACCCGGGGTGACGAACATCTCGCGCCCCCAGGCGCTCATGTTCTCGTAGGTGAAGTCGCAGTGCGCCGGATCCTGGAAGGTGCCCCAGCACCCCAGCAGCACGCGCCTGCGCCCGACCTCCTCGTAGCCGGGCAGCGCGTCGTAGAAGAAGTCGAACAGGTCGTCGTGCATGGGCACCACGCGCTTCATGAACTCCACGTAGCGCGTCAGCCGGCTCAGGTAGTCGGTGAACAACTGCACCGTCGCGACCGTGCCCACCCCGCCGGGGTAGAGCGTGGAGGGGTGCACGTGCCGCCCCTCCATCAGGCAGAACATCTCCCTGGTGGTGCGGCTCATCGCCAGCGCCTCGCGGTAGAACTCCCCCTCCAGGGGGTTCAGCGAGCGCATGATGTCGGCGATGGTCCGGTAGCCGTGGTCGGCCGCGTGCGGGGCCTCGGTCCGCTCGGCCTGGGCCAGCACGCCGGGGTTGGTCTCGCGCACCATCTTCTCGCAGTAGTCGACCCCCACCAGGTTCTCCTGGTAGATGTTGTGGTCGAACATGTATTCGGCGGCCTCACCGCAGTTGAGGATCCACTCCCCCAGCGCCGGCGGCCGGACGCCGTAGGCCATGTTCTGGGCGTAGACCGAGCAGGTGGCGTGGTTGTCGCCGCAGATCCCGCAGATCCGGCTGGTGATGAAGTGCGCGTCCCGCGGGTCCTTGCCCTTCATGAAGATGCTGTAGCCGCGGAAGATCGACGAGGTGCTGTAGCACTCGGCCACCTGCCGGTTCTTGAAGTCGACCTTGCAGTAGATGCCCAGGCTCCCGACGATCCGCGTGATGGGATCCCAGGACATCTCGACCAGCTCGCGCGGCTGGCCCTGCGGGCCGGGCTGCCCTGGTCTCGGTGAGGTCTTCATTTCATCTCCAGGACGCCTTGTAACCGGTGAGCAGCTCGCGGCCCTTCTTGCGCCACTTCGGCTCCTTGTCGACTGTCTTGAGGGTGATCGAGCGCAGGGTGCGGATCACACCGCCGTAGGCGCCACTGATCGTCGACGACACCCGGGCGCCCGGCGGCTCGTCCATGAACGGCATGAACTTGTCCGGGAACCCGGGCATCGTGCACGCGATGCAGATCCCTCCCACGTTGGGGCAGCCGCCGATGCCGTTCATCCAGCCGCGCTTGGGCACGTTGCACTTGACCACCGGCCCCCAGCAGCCGATCTTGACCAGGCACTTGGGCGAGCCGTACTCGGTGGCGAACTGCCCCTGCTCGTAGTAGCCCGCCCGGTCGCAGCCCTCGTGCACGGTCTGGCCGAACAGCCACGTCGGACGGAGCGCGTCGTCCAGCGGGATCATGGGCGCCTGGCCGGACACCTGGTAGAGCAGGTAGAGGATCGTCTCCGACAGGTTGTCCGGCTGGATCGGGCAGCCCGGGACGTTGACGATCGGCAGCCCGGCCTTCGACCTCCAGTCCCAGCCCAGGTAGTCGGCGACGCCCATGGCCCCGGTGGGGTTGCCGGCCATCGCGTGGATCCCGCCGTAGGTCGCGCAGGTGCCGGCCGCCAGCACCGCCGTCGCCTTGGGCGCCAGCCGGTCCAGCCACTCGCTGGTGGTCATGGGCTGGCCGGTCTCCGGGTTGTTGCCGAACCCGCACCAGTAACCCTCCTGCTTGATCGACTCGTTCGGGATCGAGCCCTCCACCACCAGCACGAAGGGGTCGAGCTCCCCCCGGTCGGCCTTGAAGAACCACTCGATGAACACGTCCGCGCCCTGCATCGGGCCGGACTCGAAGTCGATCAGCGGCCAGTGCACCGCGATCCGGGGCAGCCCGGGGAGCGCGCCCAGCACGATCTCCTCGATGCTCGGCTGCATCGCCGCGGTGAGGGCGACGGAGTCGCCGTCACAGCTCAGCCCGGCGTTGATCCAGAGAATGTGGACGACCGGCTCTTCCTGCTCCCGCGGCCTGCCGCCCGCTGATTCCGTCGGCGCTGTCATCCCGCCTCCCCACTCCTCGTCGATGGCGATCGGTCGTTCTCGGTGCGGGGGGCCTGTGCGGTACGGCTCATGACGCGTCCCTTCTGCCGGGATCACCGGCGGCGGATCGGCCGGTGCGGCGGGCCTATGAGTCGGGGGCCGCCCCCAGCGCGTGCTGGGTGAGCTCCCACAGCACGTGGTAGACCGTCGTCTGGGCCTCCTGGATGCGGTGCACCGACGACGAGGGGACCGCGAACAGGTAGTCGAGCAGGTCGAGCTCGGCCAGCCGGCCCCCCTGTTCCCCGGTCAGGCCGATGGTGAGCATGCCCCTGCGCGTGGCCTCCTCGAACGCCTGGACGACGTTGGCGGAGCCGCCGCTCGTCGACAGGCCGACGGCGATGTCACCGTGCCGCCCCAGCGCCGCCAGCTGACGCGCGAAGACGACGTCGAACCCCACGTCGTTGGAGAGGGCGGTGACCACGGCGACGTCGCTGGTCAGGGAGAGGGCGGGCAGCGACAGTCCGTAGGGCGGGTGGAGGAAGGCGGTGGCCATCTCCTGGGCGTCGGTGCTGCTGCCGCCGTTGCCGAAGGCGAACAGCCGCCCGCCGGAGGCGAAGCGGAGCGCCATCTCCTCGGCGCACTCCATGAGGGCGTCGGCCGACGCCTCGGCCACCTGCCAGCGCAGCCGTACGATCTCGGCCGCCTTCTCCTCGGTGGACCGGCACGCCTGCGCCAGCACCGACTCGACGTCGGCCCGGCTCTCGTAGAGGAAGGGGTACAGGTCCCGCACTCCCTCGGCCCGCGGCTCCTCAAGCGTGCTCATCACCGTCTCCTTTCGCGATCACGGCGATGGCCTCCTTGGCGTGCACGAGGACGGTGTCGCCCACCGCCGCGTCGACCAGCGCCACGCTCACCTCCTCGGTGACAGCGCCGGTGCGGGCCACCGCCAGGTCGGGGTCCATCAGCCGGACCACCGTCATCGGCACGGCCTCGTCGGAGCAGGTGAGGCACGTGCCGGCCGGACAGTCAGCGGGGCCGGTCATGGGGTCGCCCCGCTGCGCGCCCCGTCGGCGAGCGGGCCGGACTGCTCGAAGAACACGTGGACCAGCTCCCACAGCACGTGGTAGGCGGTGACGTGGATCTCCTTGACCACGGCGGGGTCGTCCGAGGCGACGGTCAGGACGTGGTCGGCCGCCGGGCTCCGCCCGATGGGGCCGCCGTCTCCGCCGGTCAGGGCGAGGGTGAACAGGCCCAGCGTCTTGGCCATCTCCAGGCCGCGCAGGACGTTCTCGCACCGGCCGTCGCGGGAGACGCCCAGCGCCATGTCGGCCGGGTCCGCCCAGCGGTGCACCTGGTGGGCGAAGGTCTCGGCCAGTCCCTCACGGCTGCTCACCCCGCTGACCGTGGCGGCGTCGTTGCTCAGCGCCACGGCGGGCAGGGCCCTCTTGCCCACGATGACCGGGTGCATGAACTCGACCGCGATGTGGGCCGCGTCCGTGCCGCCGCCGCCGTTGCCGAAGACGATCAGCTTCCCGCCCCGGTGGAAGCGGGCCGCCATGTCCTGGCAGGCCCGCGCGATGCGCGCGGAGTCCTCGGCGAGGGCGAGTCCGGCACGCTCGCGCCGGGCGAAGGCCTCACCGACGGCTAGTTGCATGGTCGATGTCACTGACATGTAGACACTCCGTTATTTACGGTAGTCGTCAGATTACGGTGAGTGTTCGCGGACTCGACACCTTCACCGCTACAAACCGGAGTAAAGGTCTGATCATGGGCGCAACCTTCTCTCCGGGGCCGCGCGCGTCCGCCGCCACCGGCCCGGGGGAGGCCGGGAAGATGGCCGGATGAGCACCGGAGGGACCCGGGCCGCGTCCCGGACGCGGATCAGGATCCGGGTCGAGGGGATCGTGCAGGGGGTGGGGTTCCGCCCCCACGTCCACTCCCTGGCCCGGCGGCTGGCCCTGTCGGGGTGGGTGGGCAACGACGGCGAGGGCGTGTTCATCGAGGCGGAGGGGACGCGCGAGAACGTGGCGCGCTTCCAGGAGGACCTGCGGGGCCATCCTCCGCCGCTGGCGGTGATCCACCGCGTCACCGTCACCGCCATACCCGCGCGCGGCGACCGCGGCTTCCGCATCGCCGCCAGCCGGGCGGGGAGCGGGAGGACGGCGCTGATCTCCCCCGACGTCGCGACGTGCGCCGACTGTCTGGCCGAGCTGTTCGACCCGGCCGACCGCCGCCACCGCCATCCCTTCATCAACTGCACCAACTGCGGGCCGAGGTTCACCATCGTCCGGGACGTCCCCTACGACCGGCCGGCCACGACGATGGCCGGGTTCGCCATGTGCGCCGAGTGCACGGCCGAATACCTCGATCCGCACGACCGCAGGTTCCACGCCCAGCCGATCTGCTGTCCGGCCTGCGGCCCGGCGCTGCGGCTGCTCGGCGCGGACGGCCGCCCCGTCGCCGGTGACGGCGGCGGCGGTGACGGCGGCGGCGGTGATAGTGACGGCGGCGGTAACGGTGACGGCGGCGGCGGCGATCCGGTCGGGCTCGCGGCCGAGCTGGTGCGCTCCGGCGGCGTCCTGGCCGTCAAGGGCCTCGGCGGCTACCACCTGGCGGCCGACGCCACCGATGAGGACGCGGTGCGGGCCCTGCGCTCGCGCAAGCACCGCGAGGACAGGCCGTTCGCCGTCATGGTCGCCGACCTCGACGCCGCACGCGCGCTGTGCGAGCTGGACGGCGACGCCGAGCGGCTGCTCGCCGGCCCTCGCCGGCCGATCGTGCTGCTGCCCCGCCGCCCCGGCGCCCCGGTGGCCGGGGCCGTGGCGCCGGGCGAGCGCCGGCTCGGCCTCATGCTGCCCTACACGCCCGTGCACCACCTGCTCGCCAGGGAGGTCGGCCGGCCGTACGTCCTGACCAGCGGCAACCTCTCCGACGAGCCCATCGCCCACCGGGACCGCGAGGCGCTCACCCGGCTCGCCGGCGTCGCCGACCGCTTCCTCACCCACGACCGCCCGATCCACGTCCGCGCCGACGACTCGGTGGTCCTCGCGGCCGGAGGGCGCGCGATCCCGCTGCGGAGGTCACGGGGATACGCCCCCGAGCCCCTGCGGCTCCCGTGCCCCGTACGGCGGGCGGTGCTGGCGTGCGGGGCGGAGCTGAAGAACACCTTCTGCCTCGCCGCGGGCGAGCGCGCCTTCGTCTCCCACCACATCGGCGACCTGGAGAACTACGAGACGCTCCGCTCGTTCACGGAGGGGATCGACCACTTCCGGCGGCTGCTCGGCATCACGCCGCTGGTCGTCGCGCACGACCTCCACCCGGAGTACCTGTCCACCAAATACGCCCACGACGTGGACGGGGCCGACCTGGTGGGGGTCCAGCACCACCACGCGCACATCGCCTCCTGCCTGGCCGACAACCAGGAGACCGGGCCCGTCATCGGCGTGGCCTTCGACGGCCTCGGCTACGGCACCGACGGCACCCTGTGGGGCGGCGAGCTCCTGGTCGCCGACCTCACCGGCTTCACCCGGGCCGGCCGCCTGACGCCGGTGCCGCTGCCCGGCGGCACGGCGGCGATCAGGCAGCCCTGGCGGATGGCCGCCGCGCACCTGGACGACGCCTACGACGGCGCGCCGCCCGACGGTCTGGCGGTGAGCTCCCGCCACCGGGGCTGGGCGGAGGTGGTGGCGCTGGCCAGGTCCGGGGTGAACTCCCCGCTGACCTCCAGCGCCGGGCGGCTGTTCGACGCCGTCGCGGCGATCCTCGGGCTCCGCGACACCGTCACCTACGAGGGACAGGCCGCGATCGCGCTGGAGCAGCGGGCCGATCCCGGCGAGGAGTCCGCCTACCCGGTCGGGCTCCACGGCGACGGCGGGCTGCTGACGATCCGGACCGGCGACCTCGTCCGGGCCGTCGTCGAGGACCTGCGCGCCGGGACCGGCCCGGCGGCCGTCTCCGCCCGCTTCCACAACGGGCTCGCCGAGGCCGCCGCGGCGAGCTGCGCCCGGCTCCGCTCCGGCACCGGCATCGGGACGGTCGCCCTGTCCGGCGGCGTCTTCCAGAACCGGTTACTGCTCGGCAGGCTCGTCCAGGCGCTCCGGCTGCGCGGCTTCCGGGTGCTGACCCACCGGCGCGTCCCTCCCAACGACGGGGGTCTCAGCCTCGGCCAGGCCGTCGTGGCCGCCGCACGCGACCTCCGCTGAGGACGGCGCTCCGGCCGGACGGCCGTCCCAGGACCCCGGCCGGGACCCGCCGGCCTCCCCGGGAGGCTCCCCGGCCGGACGGCCGCCGCCCGTCCCCGGCCGGGCGACGGCCCGCAGCGCCGGCCACGTCAGCAGGGCCAGCGCCCCGGCGAGCACGGAAACCGCCAGCATCGCGCCCGGCAGCCCCGCGGCCTGGGCCCAGTGGCCCACGTATACCGGCCCCGCGAGGAAGCCCAGGTAGGCCACGGTGCTCACGACCGACGTGGCGGCTCCCCGCACGGAGTCCCGGATACCGGCGGAGGCCATGCTGAGCAGGGTCGGGAACAGCACGGCGGTGCCGGCGGCGGCCAGGGCGAGGCCGAGCAGCGCCGCCGGGACGGACGCGGAGACGGCCAGCACGGCCGTCCCCGCCGCCGCCGTGACCGCGCCGAGGATCAGGACGGTCATGGCGTGGCCGGACGGCAGGGAGCCGGCGGCGAACCGGGTGGCGGCGACGACGGCGGCGAAGACCGCGGGTCCCGCGGCGGCGAGCACGGGGTCGGCGCGCAGCATGTCCGCCAGGTAGACCGCGCTCCAGCTCTGGTGGGCGTTCTCCACGGCGAAGGCGAGCGCGCCCAGCGTGCCGGCGACCAGCAGGAGCGGCAGATACGCCCGCAGGGCCGGGCCGCCTCGGCCGGGGTCCGCCACCCGCGGCGGCCCGGCCC
>NZ_JBSFPS010000133.1:0-25934 GCF_053588315.1 Streptosporangium sp. NPDC003464
GGAGGACCGTTCGTCCGGCGCTCTTCCGCGTCCGGGTTCGGGCGGTGGACGCGGGCGGGCGCCGGCCGGGGACGGTGTCGACATGCGGGCCGGGACTTGACTTGGACTAAACCTACCTGAAATATAGGAAATATGCCGCATGTCCCCCTGACCCTCCGGCGGGTCGTCGACTTCATGCGCCTGGACAGCAGCCTCTGTCCGTGAGGGCGCTCCGTCTCCCGCTGTCGTGAGGGCGCTCCGTCTCCCGCGCCGAGCCTCCGCCTCCACCGTTCCCGCGTGCTCCGCACGCCTCCCGCACCTCCTCAGCGCGTGCTCCGCAGGTCTCCTGCCTGCTCTCACACGTTTCACCTCGCACGCCCGCAGCACGTCAGCACCGTCCCGGGCATGCGCGTTCTCACTCTCGGATCTTTAAGGGGCCAATCATCATGTGGACATCTCGTCGACGGACGCGCGCCGCCGTCGTGGCCGCGGTGCTCTCGCTCACAGCGCTCACCGTGGCCTGCGGGAGCGCCGACACCGGCAGGACGACGGCGGTGGCCGCCGCGGGAAGCAAGGCGGGCGGGGCCGTACTGAAGATCAAGGATCCGGGGAACGCGGGGCCGCTGGCGGTGGCGAAGAAGGAGGGGATCCTCGAAAAGCGGCTGGCCGAGGTGGGGGCCACGGTGGAGTGGGGCGGATCGTACGCCTCGTTCACGGCGACGATCGACGCGGTCCGCTCGGGGTCGGTGAACGTGCTGGAGGGGGCCATCTCGCCGGTCCTCGGCTACCTCGCCAACAGCAAGGACATCAAGATCTTCTCCTTCACCGACCCGGTGACCGACCCGGCCGCGCCGCAGACCGACGGGCTCGTCGTCAGGCCCGACAGCCCGGTCCGGAGCGTCAAGGACCTGGTCGGCAAGCAGGTCGCCGTCAACAAGGGCGGCCGCGGGGAGTATCTGCTGCTGCTGGCCCTCCAGGAGGCGGGGATCCCCGCAGACCAGGTCAGGCGGGTATACCTCAACCCCGACCAGGGCGCCTCGGCCTTCGCCACCGGCAAGGTGGACGCCTGGTGGGCCATCGTGCGGGCCTACCCCGAGGCGGTGGCCAAGGGGGCGCGGGTCATCGTGCACGGCCGGGACCTCAAGGACCAGGACCTGAACATGCAGGCCGCCCGGACCGAGCTGCTCCAGCGGCACCCCGAGGCGGTGCGCGTCTACCTCAAGGTCCTCCAGGAGCTCACCGCCGAGGCCAAGCAGAACCCGGAGAGGTTCCAGAACGTCTTCCTCACCCAGGGGCCGACCGCCGTCTCCGGACCCCGGCTGGCCGAGGAGGTCGCCAAGGCCAGGTACGCCAACGTGCCGCGTCCGGCCACCGCCGCCGACGGCGCGTCCGTGACCGACGTGGCCGGGATCTTCCAGAAGTACGGCGTGCTGCCCGCCACGGTGAACCCCGACGACGTCATCTTCACCCTGAAGCCGGCGGCATGACCCTCGAAAAGGTCCCCCGGAGGACCCTCGCACCCCTGACGGGAGAAGCCCCCGGCCCGGAGTCCCTCGGAACAGAGGTTCTCGGCCCCGAGGTCCCCGCGCTGGATTCCCGCCGTCCTGAGCCTCCCGCGCCGGAAGCCTCCGCCCCGGAGGTTCCCGTGCGGGCAGGGGCTGCCGCCGGGCGGCGGGCCGCCGCGGAGCGGGGGCGGCAGGCGCCGTCGGCGCTCGAAACGCCCCGCTACCTGGGGGCGCGCCGCCGCCGACCCGCCGTCTCCGTCGCCATCAGGGCCGCGGTCCCGCTGCTGCTGGCCGCCGCCTGGTGGTACGGCACGGACAGCGGGGCCGTCCCGCCGGACGTCCTCGCCGGACCCGGCGCCGTCCTGGGCGCGCTGGGCGAGCTGGTCGCCACCGGCCAGCTCGGCGACTACCTGCTGGCCTCGGCGCGGCGGGCCGGGCTGGGCGTCCTGGCCGGCGGCGGCCTCGGCCTGCTGCTCGGTGTGGTCGCGGGCCTGTCGGTGCTGGGCGAGGAGCTGGTCGACCCGGTCATGCAGATGAAGCGGGCGGTGCCGTTCCTGGCCCTGGTCCCGCTGTTCATCTCCTGGTTCGGCGTGGAGGAGACGTTCAAGGTGGTGCTGATCGCGGTCGCCGCGGCCGGTCCGATGTACGCCTATTCCTATCTGGGCGTCCGCGGCGTGGACCGGAAGGTTCTCGAGGCCGCCCGGGGCTTCGGGCTCACCGGTCTGCGGCTGGCCTTCGGGGTGATCGTCCCGACCGCGCTGCCGAACATCCTCATGGCCCTGCGCATCTGCCTGTCGGTCTCGCTGACCGGCCTGATCGCGGCCGAGCAGATCGGCGCCACCGAGGGCATCGGCTATCTCGTCACCCTCGCCCAGCAGTACTACCGCAGCGACTACATGGTCCTGTGCATCGTGATCTACGCGGTGCTCGGCCTGGCGATCGACCTGGCCATCCGGGGCGTCGAACGGCTGGCCATGCCGTGGCGCGGGCAGGTGGCGGCCCGATGAGCGCCTCCACGGCCACCGGCGCCGCCGTCGGGATCAAGGGGCTGCGCAAGGCGTTCGGCGCCAAGACCGTCCTGGCCGGGATCGACCTGGAGATCGGGCGCGGGGAGTTCTTCGCCCTGCTGGGGCCGAGCGGCACCGGCAAGACCACGCTGCTGAGGATCCTCGCCGGGCTCGAACTGCCCGACGCGGGGACCGTCCTGGCCCCGCGCCGCCGTACGACCGTCTATCAGGAGCCACGCCTGGTCCAGGCCCGCAGGGTGCTGGCCAACGTCACCCTCGGGCTGCCCCGCTCGGCCCGCGAGGCGGGTCTCGCCGCGCTGGCCGAGGTCGGTCTCGAAGGGTACGGCGGGGCGTGGCCGGCCACGCTGTCCGGCGGGGAGGCCCAGCGGGTCGCCCTGGCCAGGGCGCTCGTCCGGGACCCGGAGCTGCTGCTGCTCGACGAGCCGTTCGCCGCGCTCGACGCGCTGACCCGGCTGCAGATGCAGGAGCTGGTCGCCGAGCTGTGCGAGCGGCACCGGCCGGCCGTCGTGCTCGTCACGCACGACGTGGACGAGGCCGTACGGCTGGCCGACCGGGTCGTGGTGCTGCG
The DNA here is from genome assembly GCF_053588315.1 of Streptosporangium sp. NPDC003464. Classification (NCBI taxonomy): domain Bacteria; kingdom Bacillati; phylum Actinomycetota; class Actinomycetes; order Streptosporangiales; family Streptosporangiaceae; genus Streptosporangium; species Streptosporangium sp. NPDC003464. Next base: position 3,081 of record NZ_JBSFPS010000133.1, read on the forward strand.
GGAGGGCTCCTTCGCGGTGGAGCAGCCGATCGACCTGCCGCACCCCCGTGACCGCAGCGACCCCGATTTCATCGCGCACCGGCGCCTTCTCCTGTCCCACCTCGGCGTCACCGGCGCCCCGCACTGAAGCGCTCGCGAGCGTTTCCGAAGCACGGAGGAATCACATGTCAACGATCGAGAAGATCTGGTTCACCCGCTGCCCGGTGCCCACCGCCAGCGGCCTGGCCTACAACCTGGGCTGGCTCCACGAGGAGTTCGGCGAGGTCGGGGTCCTGCAGGACGCCGGGCCGGAGCTGGCCGAGCACCACTTCGACCACCGTCTCCTGGGGCTGTTCCGCGAGGGCGGGAACGTTCCCGCGCTGGCCGCGCGCTCGGAGGGGGCGAGGACCCGGCTGATCGGGTTGACCTGGATCGAGGAGTGGCAGTCCATCCTGGTCCGCCCGGACTCCGGCATCACCGGCGCGCAGGGCCTGCGCGGCGCGCGGATCGCGCTGCCGCGCTGGGCGGAGACGCGGGCGCGGAGCTTCCCCCGGGCGATGGCCCTGCACGGGATCAAGGGGGCGCTGTCGACGGCCGGGCTCACCTTCGACGACGTGACGTTCGTCGAGGTGGACCAGCCGAAGTCCGAGGTCGGGCGGGACGGGGCCGGCCGGGCCTGGTCCTGGCCGGGGATCAGGGAGCTGGCCGGCGGCGAGGTCGACGCGGTCTACGTGAAGGGGGCGCGCTCGGCCGAGCAGGCCAGGGAGGTGGACGCCGTGGTCGCGGTGGACCTGGACGCGCATCCGGACCTCCGTACCCGGGTCAACAACGGCACCCCGCGGCCGATCACCGTGCACGAGGACCTGCTGGCCGACCACCCGGACCTGGTGGTGAACTTCCTGACCCAGACCCTGCGCGCCGCCGACTGGGCGGGGGGCAACCTGGAGGCGGTGCGGGGCTTCCTGGAGGCCGAGACCCGTTCCGGAGCCCGGGGCGTGGCCACCGCCTACCGGGGTGACTTCCACAAGAGCCTGCACCCGGACCTGTCGCCGGAGCGGCTGGGCCTGCTGCGGGTCCAGAAGGACTTCCTCCTGCTCCACGGCTTCCTCGCGGCCGATGTGGACATCGACTCCTGGGTGGCGCACGAGCCGCTGGCCGCCGCCCGGGAGCGGCTGGCCTGGCAGTCCGGCGAGCTGCCGGACGGGCTGTCGGTGCCGTCCCAGGGCGGGGGCGGCCGCGGGCCCGGCGCGGCCCCCGAACTCGACGGGGCGGCGCTCTGATGGCCAGGTTCCTGATCACGCTGCCCAGCCGGGAGCACGGCGGACGCGGCGCGCGGCCGGACTTCCCGGGCCCCGTCACCGACCTGCGGCGCGCCTACGGCCCGTTCGACCACCTGGCCCAGGTGGGCAGGGCCGCGGAGATCGCGGCCTTCCACGGGGCCCTGGCCCCCTTCGACCCCGAGGGGGAGGAGTCCCTGGTCGTGGCGGCGGGGGTGCTCCGGCAGAGCCGCTGGCTCCGGGCGGTCGCCGAGTTCCACCCCGGCATCGCCACCCCCGTCTACGCGGCCAAGGTCTCGGCCTCCCTGCAGCGCTTCTCCACCGACCGTCTCGACTGGAAGCTCGCCGTCGACCTCGACCGGGGCACGGCCCGCGCGCAGGGCGACTTCCTGGAGGGGCCGGACCGTTACGCGCGGGCCGAGGAGTTCCTCACCGTGGCCAAGGGCGTCTGGTCCGAGGAGGGCTACACCTACGAGGGGCGCTTCTACCAGGTGCTCGCGGGCGGGTTCCAGCCGCCGCTCGCCGGACGGCCCTTCCCCAGGATCCACCTGTCGGGCACCTCGAAGGAGGCCCTCGAACTGTCCGCCCGCCACGCCGACGTGCACGTCTTCGACCCGGAGGACGACATCGAGGCCGCCGGCCTGCCTGGGGTCGCCTACGGCCTGCGGATCCCGGTCCTCGCCAGGGACGACGACGACGAGGCGTGGGAGGCGGCCCGCCGCCTGTGGCGGCGCGACGGCGGGACGGCGGCCACCCTGCCGGACCCAGACCCGCGGACCCGGCTGTGGCGGGGTTTCGCGCCGTCGCGGCCCGCCCGGGCGGCCGGGCCCGCCGGGCCGTCCGGGCCGTCCGGGGCGGAGGCGGCCGGTTCCCTCGGGACGGCGCTCCTCGGCCCCTTCGACACGGGGGCCGCCCGGCACTCGCCGACGGAGGCCGCCGGGCTCCCGGGGACCGGCGATCCCTTCCGGAGCGGGCTGGTGGGGTCGTTCGAGACCGTCGCCGCGGGGATCCGGGACTACATCGACCGGGGTGTCGGCGTCTTCTTCCTGGAGGCCGCGCCGTACATCGAGGAGACCTATCGCCTGGGCGAGCGGCTGCTGCCGCTGCTGGCGAAGGAGAGCGCTCATGTCCGTTGACATCTACTGGCGCATCGGGACGCACGGCGACCAGCCGTCGCTCCGCAGGCGGGTCGCCAGCCGGGGGGAGTGGGCGCCGGTGGTGCCGGGCAGCCTGGCCCCCGGCGTCCGCGACGGGCAGCGGGACGGCTACAGCTACGTCGAGCACATGGGCGACGTCGCCCGCGCCTCGGAGCTGTCGGGGTTCGTCGGCGGGCTGCTGCCGTCCTTCCCCAACACCGACGATCCCTGGGCGGCGGCGGCGACCCTGGCGAGGGAGACGACGACCTACCGGTTCATGATCGCCTTCCAGCCCGGGTTCCTCCACCCGGTGCAGGCCGCGCGCATGTCGGCCAGCCTGCAGCGGGCCACCGGCGGCCGGGTCGTCTACAACGTCATCTCCGGCGGCGGCGGGCCCGACCAGCTCTGGTGGGGCGACCGGGTCGGCCACGACGACCGCTACGCGCGGACCTCGGAGTTCCTCGACGTGCTCAAGGGCGTCTGGGACGGCGGACCGTTCGACTTCGACGGGCGCTTCTACCGGGTCGAGGGGGCGGGGCTGCCGGAGGGGCTCGCCGGGCAGCCCTTCCCGGAGATCTACTTCTCCGGCTCGTCCAGGGCGGCCATCGACGCGGCCGGGCGGCACGCGGACTACTACCTGTCCTGGCTGGAGCCGTTCCACGCCCTGAACGAGAAGTTCGACCAGGTCAGGGCCAACAGCGACCGCCCGCCCAAGTTCGCCGTCCGGATCGACGTGCTCGCCCGGGAGACCGAGGAGGAGGCCTGGGACGAGATCCGCCGGGGCTGGGACAACATCGACCCCACCGTGCTCCGCGGCGCCACCGGCGACTCCATCGGCTGGCAGCGCAGCCAGTCGTTCGTCACCGGGACCATCAGCGGCCACCGCGACCTGGAGGTCACCCCCAATGTGTGGGGCGGCTTCCACCTGCTGCGCGGCGGGCCGGCGTTCGGCCTGGTCGGCAGCTACGAGCAGGTCGCCGAACGGCTGGACGAGCTGATCGGCCTCGGCGTCGGCGCCTTCATCCTCGCGGGCGTGCCGCACCTGGAGGAGGCCTACCGGGTCGGCGAGCACGTGCTCCCGCTGCTGCGCGGCCACGACCTCCGTATCGGATCACCACTACTGGAAGGGACCCCCTCATGAGCGTCCGAGTTGGATATTTTCCCCACAACAACTCCCTGTGGGTGCTGCGCCACCGCGGCATCCTGGAGCGTGCCATCCCCGACGTGGAGTGGGTGGACCTGCGCTCCCTCCCGGACGGCGACAGGCCCGCGCCGACCGACGGGCTGCCCTCGGTCCACGGCGACCACCTGTTCGACGGCGGCTACGACTTCATCGGCACCGGCTCCACCCCGCCGGTCACCGCCCAGGGCAAGGGGCACGACATCGTCTACGTCGCGGTCTCCGGCTCCCGGCACGAGAACGGCAGGCTGGTCGTCCGCGAGGACTCGCCGATCGCGTCACCGGCGGACCTGAAGGGCCGGAGGGTCGCGCTCGGGCACGGCTCCTGGCAGACCACGCTGCTGCTGTTCGCCCTCGACAAGGCCGGCCTGAGCTGGAAGGACATCGTGCCCGTCGACGCCGGCACCGACGCGGGGGCGCTGCTGCTCAACGGTGAGGTGGACGCGTGGGTCGGCTCCTACCCCTCGCTCAGCAAGGTCGAGGCGCAGGCGCCGGTCCGCGAGCTGGTCGCCACCGACGGGCTGTTCAGCCACCGCTCGCTCTGGTTCACCCGGCGTGACTTCGCCGAGGGGCGGCCCGCGGAGCTCGCCGCGATCGTCGCCGCCCTCCAGGAGTCCGACGCCTGGATCCAGGAGAACTACCGCGAGGCGGCCGAGCTGTTCGCGGCCGACGACGGCGGCGACGTCGACCACTGGGAGAACGCCCTGCGCAAGCGGCCCTTCGGGCTCAACCCGGTCACCGAGGAGTTCGTCGCCGAGCAGCAGCGCGCCGCCGATCTCTTCCACGCCAACGGCCTCATCGACCGCAAGGTCGTGGTCGCCGACGCCGTCGACCCGGAGATCGCCAAGCTGATCAGGTGATCGCCGGGACCGTCCCGGAGACCGTCGCACCGGTCGCCGGAGACCGTCGCGAGACCGCGGGGTCTGCCGGATGACCACCGGGGCGTCCGGGGAACCGCCGGGCCGTTCGGGAGGCAGTCAGGGGAGCCTCCGGGCCGGTCAGGCGGTCGCGGAGGGGGAGGGGGTTGATCTCCTCCCCTTCCGCGAGGCCCGGCCGCGCGGCCGAACCCGTCGCGCGCCGGGTGAAGCGCTCAGATCGGGTCCCAGGGGACGGAGTCGTAGATCCGCGTCACCGTCTTCATGAGCTCCGCGTCCACGGGAATGGACAGGTCGTCGACGCGCTCGACGGGGGCGATCCCCTGGGAGTTGGTGACGAAGGCCGCGGTGAAGGACGTCAGGTCGGCGAGGCGTACCGTGCCGCGCCGGGACGGCAGGCCCGCGCCGGGCAGCCTCGGTTCGAGGAGCTGCATGGTGATCCCCAGCAGGGCGGGCGCGTCGGGCCAGACGACCGCCGACCCGTCGAAGAAACCGATGTTGGTGATCCCGCCCTCGGATATGACCCCGTCGGGGCCGGTCAGCAGCGCCTCGTGGAAGCCGCCGCGCTCCGCCAGGCGCCGGTGGTAGGCCTGCCCGAAGCCCCCGATGTGCTTGATGTGGGGGACCGGCCGCTGGTAGGGGACGGCCCGCAGGCGCTGCGGGGTACTCGGCATCTCGGACGGTGGCCGTACGACGACCATGACGGACACCGCGCCGTCCGGCTCCGCCCGGAAGACGTAGACCCGGACCGATGCCGCGCCGTCGCCGCCGAGGGCGTGCCGGATGTGGTCACGGACCCGGTCGGCGTCCAGATCGGCGTCGAACAGCTCGCGGGTGGCCGCGCGCAACCTGTCGAGGTGGAGATCCATGCCGCGGACCTTCCCACCCCTGACCTGCATGGCGGTGAAGTGCCCATAGTTGGAAAGGGTGAGAGGGAGAAGCCGCTCCGGGGTGGCGGCGCGACCGTCGATCTCGACCCGGGGGACCGGTGAATTGGCCATGATCCCCACCATAGCGAGCCGTCCTCGCCTTCGACGCCCGGCGAACACGGCCGGAGCCGGTGCCGCTCAGGGGTTGTTCTCCCGCGCGGCCGAGATGTCGGCCAGGGCCGACTCGGGGTCGAGTTCGACGGCCAGGTCCCCGATGCTCAGGACGCCGACGGCCATGTCGTCCTCGACCACCGGTATGCGGCGGATGGCGTTGGAGCGCATCAGCCGTACGGCCTGCTCGATGCTCGTGTCCGGACCGACGGTCACGACGTCGCCGCTGTAGACCTCCCGCACCGGCGTGTCGGGGCCCTTGTCCTCCGCCACGACGCGGACGGCGATGTCACGGTCGGTCACGATCCCTCTCACCCGGCCGTCGTGGGTGACGATCACCGCTCCGGTGTCCTCGGCGGCCATGAGGCGGGCCGCCACGGACACGGGCTGGCCCGCGTCAACGGTCGCCGGGTCGTGCGTCATCACGTCGGCCACTGTTTTCGCCATGACGACCTCCCCTGTTCGACAAATGAGGTACTAACCGACATTTGCCTAGGAAACGGATCGGACGCGTGGACGGGGTGTCCATCACGGGTCGGTTCACGGCCTGGCCGACGGGCGGCCGGCGACGAGGTTCTGGAAGCCGACCTTCACCCGCTCGATCGGGTCACGGATCTTCTTCTCCCGCCACTCGGCCCTGCGCAGCCTCCGCGAGCCCGGCCTGTAGTACCGCCGCGCCCACGGCGAGCCGGGGCGGGCCAGCCGGATCGCGCCGATCAGCGCCAGCGGGGTGATGTAGATGCCGAGCAGGCCGGTCCAGACCTTCCCCTTGACCAGGGTGATGAGAGACAGCAGCGTGTTGCCGCCGATGATCAGGGCGATCTCGGTGTGGGACAGGACCCGGCCACCCGGGCCGGGATTGAGCGCGTCGCCGAGCTCCAGGGGGCTGGCGCCGAGCAGGGCCAAGCCGCACAGCGCGACGGCGACGAACACGGCGTCCACCGACAGGCGGCCCTGCTGCGCCCAGTAGACGTCTTCGAGATGTAGTACCAGCGCGAACTCGTCCAGCACGAGCGAGGTCCCGGCGCCGAAGAGCGCGGCGAGCAGTCCCGCGGAGACCGAGGTGCTGTCCTCCACCGCCAGTCCGCTGATCCCGCCCACGCACATGAGGACCAGGCCGAACACGACGTGGTGGATGTGCATGCCGCCGGGCGCCACGTTCCCCGGCCACCATCTCACCTGGGCCCGGATCAGGCGCACGCTGACCCGGATGAACAGGAACGTGACGATGAAGGAGACGAAGAAGCAGAACAGCCGGAGCTTCCCGGCCGCCACGATCTCCGTCGAGAACCATGCCCCCACGGCGCCCCCGCAGTCGTGAAAGGGGGGACTCCGGGCAGGTTATCAACCTCCGGCCCGGCCGGGGCGGCGGGGCGCCGGGCCTCGTCGCCAGCGGCCCGGGTCCCGGTGGGGGCGCCTAGTCCGGGTGGTGCTGGTGCTGCAGGTAGGCGGCGGTCTCGGGGTTCGCCGGGAAGTACGCCTCGATGGCCAGCTCGGCGACGGTGATGTCCAGCGGGGTGCCGAAGGTCGCCATCGTGCTGAAGAAGGCGAGCTCCCGGTAGCCGCGGCGCAGGCGCAGGGGGATCACTATGTCCCCGGGGCCCGGCCGCTCTATCTCGGGCTCCGGCTGGTCGCAGGGGTAGCCGTCCAGCTCGCGCCAGAGCGCGTCCAGGTCGGGGTCGGCGGTGAGGCTGATCTGGCGGCGCAGCCGGTGCAGCAGGTGGGCGCGCCACTCGCCCAGGTTGATGATCCGCTGGGCCATCCCCCGGGGGTGCAGGCTCAGCCGGAGCACGTTGACCGGCGGGACGAGCAGCTCCGGCGCGACGCCGCGCAGCAGCACGCCGGTGGCGGCGTTGCGGTCCACCAGGTTCCAGCCCTGGTCCACGACCACCGCCGGGTAGGGCTCGTGACCGCTCAGCACCTGGCCGAGCGCCTCCCTGACCGACGCCATCTGCGGCGAGTTGAGCGGCGTCTCGGCGTAGACCGGCGCGAACCCGCCGGAGAGCAGGAGGTGGTTGCGCTCGCGGAGGGGGAGGTCCAGCTCCTCGGCGAGGTGCAGGATCATGTCCCGGCTCGGCTTGGACCGGCCGGTCTCCACGAAGCTCAGGTGCCGGGTGGAGATGTCGGCCTGGATGGCGAGATCCATCTGGCTCATCCGCCTGCGTTCCCGCCACTGGCGCAGCAGTTCACCGACCGGCCGGGACGCGCTGGTGGAGGTCACAAATCACACGATAACCGGCGATGATCTGTAAAACCATTACCGTCCATGTAATGGGAACCGTGATGCCCCCGGCCCGGATCCACCATGGCAGATGCGAGCCGCCGGCAGTCGGATGCCTCACACCTTCCGGGGTATGTGCCGACCAGGGGTGGAAACTGCGGGAGATAGGGTGATGGACTGTGATGACGTTCCGGATCAGCGAGGCGGCGGCACTGCTCGGGGTCAGCGCCGACACGGTGCGCCGCTGGGTCGACGCCGGACGGCTGTCCGCGCGGCGTGACGAGCACGGCCACCGCCTGATCCCCGGCACCGAGCTGGCCGCCTTCGCGCGGGCCCAGTCGGGCCGCGACGAGCAGGGCGGCAGCGCCTCCTCCGCGCGCAACCGCTTCAGGGGGATCGTGACCGAGGTGGTCAAGGACACCGTGATGGCCCAGGTGGAGATCGCCGCGGGGCCGTTCCGGGTGGTGTCCCTGATGAGCCGTCAGTCGGCCGACGATCTCGGGCTGGAGCCGGGCGTGGTCGCGGTCGCGGTCGTGAAGTCGACCACCGTCGTCGTCGAAGTGCCGGAGACCCCCTGACCACTGGAGATCGTGTTGAGACTGACCCGGACGGCGCCGGCCGGGGAGCGGGCCGGGCGGTCCGCCGCACCGGGCGGGAGAAGGGCCCGGTGAGGGAGCGGGCGCCGGGGCGGATGCCGTGGGTGCTGGCGGTCCCGGCGGTCGCCGGGCTGGCGTTCCTGGTCCTGCCGCTGGCCGGGCTGCTGGTGCGGGCCCCGTGGCCGACGATGGGGCGGCGGCTGGCGCAGCCGCAGGTGCTGGAGGCGCTGCGGCTCTCGCTGGTCACCGCGACCCTCGCGACCGCGATCTGCCTGCTGCTCGGGGTGCCGCTGGCCTGGCTGCTGGCCCGGGGCGACCTCCCCGGCCGGCGGCTGGTCCGGGCGCTGGTGACGGTGCCGCTGGTGCTGCCGCCGGTGGTCGGGGGCGTGGCGCTGCTGCTGGTCCTCGGCCGCAACGGGCTGGTCGGCCGGTGGATCCACGAGACGCTGGGGTTCTCGCTCCCGTTCACCACGGCGGGGGTCGTGGTGGCCGAGGCGTTCGTGGCCATGCCGTTCCTGGTCATCAGCGTGGAGGGCGCGCTGAAGGCCGCCGACCTGCGGTTCGAGGAGGCGGCGGCGACCCTCGGCGCCTCCCGCTGGCGGGTGTTCACCCGGGTCACCCTGCCGCTGGTCGCACCGGGCATCTCGGCGGGGGCCGTGCTCTGCTGGGCCAGGGCCCTGGGTGAGTTCGGGGCCACGATCACCTTCGCCGGAAACTTCCCCGGCCGGACCCAGACCATGCCGCTGGCGGTCTACCTGGCGCTGGAGACCGATCCCGAGGCCGCGATCGTGCTGAGCCTGGTGCTGCTGGCGGTCTCGGTGGCCGTGCTGGCCAGCCTGCGGGAACGGTGGGTCGGGGCGTCATGATCAGGAGCAGGCTGGTCGTCGAGAGGCCGAGGTTCCGCCTCGACGTCGAGCTGGACGCCGCCCGGGGAGAGACGGTCGCCCTGCTCGGCCCCAACGGCGCGGGCAAGACCACCGCGCTGCGCGCCCTGGCCGGGCTGCTGCCCCTCACCGGCGGGCACATCGACCTCGACGGCGAGCCGATCCACCGGCTGCCCGCCGAACGGCGGCCGATCGGCATGGTGTTCCAGGACTACCTGCTCTTCCCGCACCTGTCGGCACTGGACAACGTGGCCTTCGGGCCACGCTGCCAGGACGTGCCGAAGAAGCGGGCCCGGCGGCTCGCCCAGGAGTGGCTGGAGCGGGTCGGCCTCGGCGAGCACGCCGCCGCCCGGCCCCGCGAACTCTCCGGCGGCCAGGCCCAGCGCGTCGCCCTCGCCCGGGCCCTGGCCGTACGGCCCCGCCTCCTGCTTTTGGACGAGCCGCTGGCCGCCCTCGACGCCCACACCCGCCTGGACATCCGCGCCCGGCTCCGCCACCACCTGGAGGATTTCGAGGGGGCGGCCGTCCTGGTCACCCACGACCCGCTGGACGCGATGGTCCTGGCCGACCGCCTCGTCGTGATCGAGAACGGCCGGGTCGTCCAACAGGGGGCGCCCTCGGCCGTGGCCCGCCACCCCCGCACCGAATACGTCGCCCGCTTGGTCGGGCTGAACCTCTACCGGGGGGTCGCCGACGGGCACGCCGTACGGCTGGAGGGCATCACCCTCAACGCGGACGAGTCCAACGCCGGCCCGGTCTTCCTCGCCTTCCCGCCGTCCGCCGTGGCGCTCTACCGCAGCCGCCCCGACGGCAGCCCGCGCAACCTCTGGGAGGCGACGATCGGCGGGGTCGAGCGCCACGGCGACCACGTGCGGGTGCTCCTGGCCGGCCCGGTCGAGGCCGCCGCCGACATCACCGCCGCCGCCGTCGCCGAGCTGGACCTACGTCCGGGCGGGCGGGTCTGGGCGGCGCTCAAGGCCACCGAGACCCACGCCTACCCCGCCTGAGCGCGGGTGACGGCCTGCCCCGCGCCGTCCACATCTCCACGGTCGGCGCGATCATCGCGGGCGCCTGACAGTGAGGCCATGTGTTGCCTATAATTATGTACATGACTGTTCTTCCTCTGGCCGACGCCCGCGCCCGGCTGTCGGGCATCGTGGAGTCCGCCGTAAGCACCCACGAGCGGTTCGAGATCACCCGCAACGGCGTCCCCGCGGCCGTGCTGCTGGCCGCGGACGACTACGAGACGATGCGCGAGATGATCGAGATCCTCGCCTCCGCCGAGACTGTGGCCGCCATCCGCGAGGGGCTCGCCGATCTGGAGGCGGGACGCACCCACTCCCAGTCGGAGGTGGAGGCCCTCCTGCGCCGGACCGGTCGCCTGTGAGCGAGCGGTACGGACTTCACCTCACCCGCCGTGCCAGGCAGGATCTCGCCGAACGCCTGCCGACGAAGGTCGTGCCCGCGGTCTGGGAGTTCATCACCGGTCCGCTGCTGGACAATCCTCACCGGGTGGGCAAGCCCCTCGACGAGCCCCTCGCACCCCAATGGTCCGCGCGCCGGGGGGACTACCGGGTCCTGTACCTGATCGACGACGGCCGGATCGTGGTCCAGGTGATCACCGTTCAGCACCGGGCGGACGCCTATCGATCGCACTAGCCCGAGCGCCCTCTCCGCCGGGCCGCCTCCGGCCGCCGGGCGGCGGAGGTCAGCGGCGGCGGCGGACCTTGGTGGCCAGGCGGTTGAGGATGCGCTCCCACTCGGTGCCGAAGGGGTTGTCCTGGACGAGGTAGGTCCAGGTGGCGGTGGGGCGGTTGAGGCCCGCGCCGTCGAGGTCGAGGCCCTCGGAGGTGATGGGGGCGGTCTCGAAGGTGGCGATCGAGCGGGACTCGATCTCGGCCAGCATGCGTTCGTAGGCGGGCTTGGCCTCCTTGTTGAACTCGTCGATCGGGCTGAGGCGGCCCAGCGCCCGCAGGTGGATGCCCTCGCGGAGCTCGCCCAGGTAGGCCAGGTGGTCGGCCCAGCAGCGGTCGAGGTGGAACAGGACGATCTGCCGGGCGGCCTCCTGGAGCACCTCCGCGCCGACCTCCTCCTCCAGCTCGGCCCACCGCTCGGGGACGGCCCCGGCGAGCGCGTCGGCGGCCGAGCGGCCGCGCAGGGCCTTCTCGCGGAGGCCGAGGACCAGGCTCCGGTGGTGTTCGAGGAGGCGGGTGTAGCGCCAGGTGTTGCGGTGGATCTCCATGTTGACGCCCTCGGCGACGCGCTGGGCGTGGCCCACGAGAACCTGGTCGGGCACGCCCTTGGCGTACTCGTCGGCCACGTAGTGGGTGATCAGATCGTCCTCGCCGCTCACGAAGAAGACCGAGCCGCCGGGGTCGCCCTGACGGCCCGCGCGGCCGCGGAGCTGGTCGTCCAGACGGCTGCTGGTGTGCCGGCCGGAACCGATGACATACAGCCCGCCGAGCTCGTCCACGCCCTCGCCCAGGCGGATGTCGGTGCCGCGCCCGGCCATCTGGGTGGAGACTGTGATCGCGCCGCGCTCCCCGGCCCTGGCGATGATCGACGCCTCCTCGGCGTCGTTCTTGGCGTTGAGGACCACGCACTCCAGGCCGCGCCCGCTCAGCGTCAGGGAGAGCCGCTCGGACTCGGCCACGTCCAGGGTGCCGATCAGGATCGGCCGCCCGGTCGCGTGCACCTCGACGATCTCCTCGACCAGCGCGCGGTCCTTCTCCATCGCGTACTCGAAGAGCCGGTCGGGCGCGTCGGTCCGCACGCACGGCCGGTTGGACGGGACCACGGCCACCTTGAGGTCGTAGAACTCGCGGAGCTGGTCGCCGACCGCGACCGCCGTGCCGGTCATGCCGCATCTCTCGGGGTAGCGGGTGATCAGGCCCTGGACGGTGATCGAGTCGAGGATCTCGCCGGTCTCCGAGGGGGACAGCGCCTCCTTGGCCTCGACCGCGGCCTGCAGGCCGTCCGGCCAGCGCTGCAGCAGCGCCACCCGGCCCCGGGAGGGGTTGATCAGGTGGACCCTGCCGTCGCGCACGATGTAGTCGACGTCCTTGGTCAGCAGGGCGTGCGCGTGCAGGGCGAGGTTGACCTCGGTCAGCGTGGCGGCGTCGTCGTAGAGGGCCAGGCCCAGCGCCTGCTCGACGGTGTCGATGCCCTTGCCGGTCAGGTGGACGTTGCGCGCCTGGTCGTCGAGCTCGTAGTGGTATCCCTTGACCAGCTGGCGGACCAGCGCGGCCATCTCCGGCACGGCGCCGCCCGGGTCGGCGGCCCCGGCCAGCACCAGCGGCACCCTGGCCTCGTCGACCAGCACCGAGTCGGCCTCGTCCACCAGCGCCACGCCCGGCTCGGGCACGACCAGCTCGGCCACGTCGGTGCGGGTCCGGTCGCGGAGCACGTCGAAGCCGATCTCGCTGACCGATCCGTACGTCACGTCCTTGGCGTAGGCGGCCCGGCGCTCCTGCGGGGTGGAGGACTCCGCGATCCAGCCGACCGACACGCCCAGCGACTCGTACAGCGGGCCCATCCACTCGGCGTCGCGCTGCGCCAGGTAGTCGTTGACCGAGATCACGTGCACCCGCTTGCCCTGCAGGGCGTATCCGGCGGCGGCCATGGCCCCCGACAGGGTCTTGCCCTCGCCGGTGGCCATCTCCGCGACGTTGCCCGACAGCATGGCGAGCATGCCCACGAGCTGCACGTCGTAAGGGCGCAGGCCCAGCGTGCGGCGCGCGGCCTCGCGCACGATCGCGCAGAACTCGGCCAGGTCGTCCACCGAGGGCTCCGGCAGCTCGGCGAGCCCCTTGATCCGCTCCTCCCTGGCCCCGGCGGACGCCACGGTCCGCTCGAAGGGCACCAGGTCGATCGAACCGGGACGCTCCAGGAAACGCCTGATGAGCTGAGTTATCGAGGCCACGTTCCCTCCAACGCCCGTTTCCGGGACCACGTTCCCGCTGTCGCACCACCGTACCGACCTGATGGATCATCCGTCCCGGGGGACCGATGGGCAAGCCGACCCGGTGCGCCGGATCCGGTTTGAATATGGACATGCGGCGCGGAGCAGAACAGGCTGGGGCCGTGGCCTTCTCTGACTACCAGTACGAGATCTACCTCAACGGGCTGGCCGGCCTGCGCCCGCCGTACCCGACGGACGTCGCCGGGCTCGAACAGGCCGCCAGGCGGCACCTGGCGCCCGAGCCCTACGGGTATGTGGCCGGTTCGGCGGGGACGGGGGCGACCGAGCGGGCCAACCGCGAGGCGTTCGACCGGTGGCGGATCGTGCCCAGGATGCTGCGCGAGGTCTCGGTCAGGGACCTGAGCACGGAGCTGTTCGGCAGGACCTACCCGGCGCCCGTCGCGCTCGCCCCGATCGGCGTGCAGTCGATCGTGCACCCGCACGGCGAGCTCGCGACCGCCAGGGCCGCCGCCTCGCTCGGCGTCCCCGCCGTGCTGAGCACCGCCTCCTCCCACACCCTCGAAGAGGTCGCCGAGGCCGGCGGACCCCGGTGGTACCAGCTCTACTGGCCGCACGACGACGAGGTCACGCTCAGCCTGCTCGACCGGGCGGCCAAGAGCGGCTACGACACCCTGGTCGTCACCCTCGACACCTGGACCCTGGCCTGGCGGCCCACCGACCTCGACCACGCCTACCTGCCGTTCCTGCGCGGCACCGGCCTGGCGATCCCGCTGTCGGACCCGGTCTTCAGGTCCCGGCTGGAACGCCCGGTCGAGGAGGACCTGAACGCGGCGATCCTGCGGTGGGCGCCGATGTTCCACGGCCGCTCCCACACCTGGGACCGGCTCTCCCTGCTCCGCGACAACTGGGACGGGCCGATCGTCCTGAAGGGCGTCCAGCACGTGGACGACGCCCTGCGCGCGGCCGACGCCGGGATGGACGGCGTCGTCGTCTCCAACCACGGCGGCAGGCAGGTCGACGGCGCCATGGCCGCGCTGGACGCGCTCCCCGCCGTCGCCGCCGCCGTGGGCGAGCGGCTGACCGTGCTGTTCGACTCCGGGATCCGCACCGGGTCCGACGTCCTCAAGGCGCTCGCCCTCGGGGCGCGCGCCGTGCTGCTGGGCCGGCCGTACGTCTGGGGTCTGGCGGTGGGCGGCGAGGAGGGCGTCCGCCACGTGGTGCGGAGCCTGCTCGCCGACCTCGACCTCACCCTCGGGCTGGCGGGCCACCGCACGCCCGCCGACCTCGACCCGTCCGCCCTGGAGGCACGATGAGCCTGTCCGACCTGCAGCCGATCCCCACCGACCAGCTCACCTTCCGGCTGCCGCAGAAGTTCGAGACCGTGGAGGAGGAACGCCGCCACCGCCAGGAGCGCTTGGTGGCCGCGCTACGGCTGTTCGGCCGGTTCGGCTTCGAGGAGGGCGTGGCCGGGCACATCACCGCCCGGGACCCCGAGCACACCGACCACTTCTGGGTGAACCCGTTCGGCATGTCCTTCAAGCACATCAAGGTCAGCGACCTCATCCTCGTCAACCACGAGGGCCAGGTCGTCGAGGGGCGCTACCACGTCAACCAGGCCGCGTTCGCGATCCACGCGATGGTCCACCAGGCCAGGCCCGACGCGGTCGCCGCCGCGCACAGCCACTCGGTGTACGGCAAGGCGCTGTCGTCGCTGGGCGCCCTCCTGGAGCCGCTGACCCAGGACGCGTGCGCGTTCTACGAGGACCACGGGCTGTTCGACGACTACACCGGCGTGGTCGTGGAGACGGAGGAGGGCCGCCGCATCGCCCGGGCGCTCGGCTCCTACAAGGCGGTCATCCTGCGCAACCACGGCCTGCTCACCGTCGGCGACACCGTGGACGCCGCCGCCTGGTGGTTCATCACGATGGAGCGCTCGTGCCAGGCCCAGCTCCTGGCCAAGGCCGCCGGGCCGACGGTGCCGATCGACCACGAGAACGCCAAGCTCACCCACGGCCAGATCGGCAACGACCTGGTCGGCTGGATCAACTTCCAGCCCCTTTACGACCAGATCACCGCCGCCGAGCCCGACATGTTCGGCTGATCCGCCGGTTTTCACCGGCTCCCTGCTCCGGCTCCGCTCCGGCCCCGGACACGGGGCCGGGCCCGGAGCTCCGGGCCCGGCGTTTCTCCGGCCGCCTTTACGGACGACGAGGGGATTCAGTCGACGTTCTCACAGAAGGCGATGTGACCGGCGTTGTATCCGTCCACCCAGCCCTTTCTGTCCCAGTCGGCTGATCCGCCGTAGGTGAAGCTCTTCCCCTTGCCGCAGTTGTCGCCGGCTTCGAAGAAGCCCTTGCGGTAGGCCTCCCAGTACGCCTCGGGCTTCTCCCCGGCGGGCGGCTGCCCGGTCGGCTCCGTGGTCGGTGCCGTTGTCGGTGCCACGGTCGGCTCCATGGTCGGTGCCATGGTCGGGGTGGTGGTCGGTTCCGGGGTCGGGACCGCGACCTGCGGGACGCCCGCCATGACCGCCTGCGCGGAGGCGGGGGCGGCGGAGAACGGGGAGATCGCGCCCGCTCCGAGGACGGAGGCCGTGAGAAGTGCCGAGCTGATCAGCATCAGGCGCCGTCTGTCGTTCATGGCGTCTCCTTTCTGATCGGGCCGCCGGCGGAGACCGTCCGGCGGCCTGGTCTCTATGTCACGATATGAGCGAAATTGTCAGGGAAAAAAGCGATTATTTGATTGTTGTCTTTCTCTTGGACCAAACATGGGTGGCCTGATTTCCCTCCTGTCGTTTGGTTTATTTCTTCGACAAAAGGAAAACCGTGAATTCGCTGTTATAATGTGGCGGCCGGGTCAACGGCCCCGCGCCTCTCGCCGAAGGTGAGCAGGCCGACGGAGGCGAGCAGCAGGACCGCGCCCGCGACGGCCTGCGGGGTGAGCCGCTCGCCGAGCAGGAGCACCCCGATGACCGCCGCGCCGACCGGCTCCACGAGGCTGATCACGGCGGCCGTCGTGGCCCGCACCGCGGCCAGACCGGCGAAGAAGAGACCGTAGGCCAGGGCCGTCGGGACCGCGCCGAGATAGGCGATGATCACCGACGAGGCGAGCAGGTCGCCCTGCGGCAGCAGGCCCTGCGCCAGCGCGAGGGGGAGCAGGCACAGGCCCCCGACGACGAAGCCGCCCATGGCGGTGGCGTAGGGGCCGTCGGTGGAGGCGCGGTTGAGCAGGGTCACGCCCGCGTAGCCGGCCGCCGAGAGCAGCGCCCAGCCGACGCCGGCCATCGAGAAGGTGGCCGACCCGCCGTCGAGGGTCAGCATGGCCAGGCCGGTCAGGGCGGTCGCCACCGCGCCGAGCCCCGCCGGGCCCAGCCGCTCGCCCAGCAGCACGCGCGCGCCGGCGGCGACGAGGACCGGCGTGGCGCCTATCGTGATCACGGTCGCCACGGCCAGGCCGGACGCGGCGATCGCCGCGAAGTAGGCCGTCTGGTAGACGGCCATCGCCGCACCCGTGACCACGGTCCGCCCGAGACCGCCCGGACGCCCGAGACCGAACAGGCGCGAGGCCAGCAGGAGCATCACCGCGCCGGAGGCGAAGCGCCAGAACGAGACGGAGACGGGACCGAGGCCGCCCGCCTGGTGGAGCAGCGCGCCGGCGGCGCCCCCGGTGCCCCAGGCGGTCGCCGCGATCGATACGTACAGCAGGCCCCGCTGCACGGAGACATGTGTCATGGAGATCTCTCCAGATGAGGTGGTTGTCGTCAGGCCGCACGTATGCGGGCGTCAGCCACCCACCGGACCACCCGGATCCGGTTGTCAGGAGAGAGGACCGCCCGCTAGCGGGCGGCGGGCGGGGACATGATGAGCGTCGTCACGGGACGACCATAACGGGACGGCGGCCGCGGCGACCACTGGTTATCCGCCGGTACGGCGGGCCCGCGCGACGGCGGGGGAGGGGCTTCCGGACGGTTCTGCGGGGCCGTGCGACGGCCGGGGGAGGGGCTTCCGGACGGTGGGGCGGGGCCGTACGACGGCGGGGGAGGGGTTTCCGGACGGTTCTGCGGGGCCGTTCCGATGTCCGCCGATGAACCTGACGTCACCTGTCAGGTATGGGCGCCACGATGGGGACCATGACGACGACCGCACAACTCATCGCCGTGACCATCGACTGCGCCGAGCCCAAGCGGCTCGCGGAGTTCTACGCGGCGGTCCTCGGCTAAGAGGTCCAGTACGCCGAGGACTCCTACGCCGGCATCGGCGACGGCACGACGAGCATCTACTTCCAGCAGAACACCGACCGCAGGCCGGCCGCCTGGCCCGGCCCCGACAAGCAGTTCCACCTCGATGTCCGGGTCCCCGACCTGGACAAGGCGGTCCAGGACTATCTGGAGCTCGGGGCCACCAAGCCCGACTTCCAGCCCGGCGAGGGGGGCTGGGTCGTGCTCGCCGACCCCGAGGGGCATCTCTTCTGCGTCTGCCCGCCCCGGAACTAGCCGTCCGCCGCGTCGCGGGAGGCGGACGACCGGAGCGGCCGGCACCGCTCCACGCGGCCTCGCCGTACGGCTAGGCCGCGGAACGGTCGGCGGGCGGGCGGCGGCGGGCGGCGGCGTCCAGCGCCGGCGAGCGCCAGGAGCCGTCCGGGTGGTAGGCGTTGGTCCCGGGGGGAACGATCTCGTCGATCCGGTCGAGGGTCGCGTCGTCGAGGGTGAGCGAGGCGCCCTTCAGCAGCGACTCCAACTGGTCCATCGTCCGCGGTCCTATGATCACCGAGGTGACGGCGGGATGCGCCACGGTGAAGGCCACGGCCAGCTCGGGCAGCGAGCAGCCGATGCCGTCCGCGACCTCGACGAGCCGTTCGACGATGTCCAGCTTGGCGACGTTCACGGGGAGCGAGGGGTCGAAGCGCGCCGGCGTCAGCGCCGCGCGGCCGGTGGTGAGATCGATGGGCCGCCCCTTGCGGTATCTGCCGGTCAGGAAGCCCGAGGCCAGCGGGCTCCAGGTCAGCACCCCCATCCCCAACCGCCGGCAGACCGGCAGCACGGAGGTCTCGATCCCCCGGGCCAGCAGCGAGTACGGCGGCTGCTCGGTCCTGAAGCGCATCAGGCCGCGGCGCTCGGCGACGTGATGCGCCTCGACGATCTCCTCGGCCGGGAACGTGGAGCAGCCGAAGGCGCGGATCTTGCCCTGGCGCACGAGATCGCTCAGCGTGGAGAGCGTCTCCTCGATGTCGGTCGTGTGGTCGGGGCGGTGGATCTGGTAGAGGTCGATCCAGTCGGTCCGCAGGCGCCTGAGGCTCTCCTCGACCTCCTTGACGATCCAACGCCGGGAGTTGCCGCCGCGGTTCGGGCCCTCGCCCATCGGGAAGTGCACCTTGGTGGCGAGCACGACGTCGTCGCGGCGGCCGCGCAGCGCCTTTCCCACGATCTCCTCCGACTCGCCCGCCGAGTACATGTCCGCGGTGTCGACGAAGTTGATCCCCCGGTCGAGGGCGGTGTGGATGACGCGGACGCATTCGTCGTGGTCGGGGTTGCCCGCGGCGCCGAACATCATGGCGCCCAGGCAGTGGACGCTCACTTCGATGCCGGTGCCGCCGAGGACGCGGTAGCGCATGGTCATGCTCCCTCAGCAGTCGTGGATGGGGGTGATCACGCGGCGTACTCTAGGTTCTAGAGTCGGCTCTAGGGCAACCTCTAGTCTGTGGGGCATGCCTGAGGCCGCACCGGATCTGAGCATCGGACAGGTCGCCGAACGCACCGGCCTGAGCGTGCACACGCTG
This sequence comes from Streptosporangium sp. NPDC003464, assembly GCF_053588315.1. Lineage (NCBI taxonomy): Bacteria > Bacillati > Actinomycetota > Actinomycetes > Streptosporangiales > Streptosporangiaceae > Streptosporangium > Streptosporangium sp. NPDC003464. The sequence goes on from NZ_JBSFPS010000133.1 coordinate 21,963, forward strand.
CGCTTCTACGAACACGAAGGCATTCTGGCCGGTCCCGTGCGACGGGGACCCGGCGGGCGGCGCCTTTACACCGAGAGCGACGTGGAGTGGCTGCGGCTGTGCGTCATCCTCCGCGCCTCCGGGATGCCCCTCCCCGCGATCCGCCAGTACACCGACCTCGTCCGGCAGGGCTCCGGCACCGAGGCGGAGCGGCTCGCGCTGCTGCGCCGGCACCGGGAGCACGTGATCGCCCAGATCGGCGAGCTGACCCGGTGCCTGGACCTGATCACCTTCAAGGTCGGGGTGTACGAGGACCACCTCGGGGCCGAGGCGTGCGGAGACCGCCTCGGCCCCGGCCCCGGCGAGCATGTGTGCGGCGTGCCGTAGGCGATGAGGCCGCCGTCGCCGCGCCGGGCGGCCGGAGGGTGGTCCGAAGGAGACGCCTTCCACCCCTGAAAGGACCCTGGATCTGGCTTGGGCGGCCCGTTACCCACTCGCCGGGCGCTCTAAGCTTGCGGGATGACCCAAGTGCCGTTTCTTTACGTATGCCCGATCGTCCCTGGTGGGTGGCGATGACTTGGGTCGGGATGACGATCGCCCTGGTCGGCGCGCTGGGCTACGCGCTGGGCGCGGCGCTCCAGCAGTTCGAGGCGGTCTCCGAGGGGGCCTCGCTCAAGCTGATGCGGCGGCCCCGGTGGTGGATAGGCGGTGTGATCGGGTTCGCCGGGGCGTCGCTGCACGCCGTCGCGCTCAGCTTCGCGCCGCTGGTCGCGGTGCAGCCGATCAGCGTGGCGACGCTGGTGTTCGCCGTGCCGCTGGCTGCGATGCTGCACGGCAGGCGGCCGCACCGGGCTGAGATCATCGGATCGGTCGCGGTGGCCGTCGGCCTGCTCGGCCTGATGCTGCTCGTCCCCGCGCACGCCGTGACGCCGCACATGACGGACCGGGAGGCGTTCGGCTTCCTCGGCTGCGTCGGGCTGATCGTGCTGCTGGCGCACCTGGCCGCGCGGAAGGCGGGGGGCTCGGCCAAGGCGCTGCTGCTGTCGGTCGGCGCCGGCGCGGTGACGGCGAGCGTGTCCACCTTCGTCCGGGTGGTGGGCGGCGGCCTCAACGGAGACCTGAGCAGGCTGCTGACCTGGTTCACCGTCGCGATCCCCGTGCTGCTGATCTGCGCGGTGGTGCTGCTGCAGAAGTCCTACGCGGTGGGCTATTTCGGCATCGCCTACGCGACGGTGCAGGTGGTGGACCCGATCACCTCGATCCTGGCCGGGGCGCTCCTGCTCGACGAGGCGATGCCGACCGGCCTGTCGAACGTGATCCCCGCGCTCTTCGCCGCCGCGCTGCTGGTCTGGGGGACCATCACGCTGGGCCGGCTGTCTCCGGACCACGGCACCCACGCCTCCACCCGGGAGACGGCCTCGCTCCCGTCCTAGGGTGCGGGCGGGGTCCAGCCGGCCACCTCGTCCATCGCGCCGGTCATCCGGCCCGGGGTCAGCCGCCAGGCGAGCGCGATCGTCATGTCGCGCAGCCGTACGGCGAGCGGGTTGCGGATCCGGGTGGCGCGGCAGATCGACGCGGACCGGGCCACGATCTCGGAGGTCCGCTTCAACCGGGCGGCGGTGTAGCCGGCCAGTCCGGCGGCGCCCCGGTCCGCGAGGTGGGCCAGCACCACCGCGTCCTCGATCGCCTGGCAGGCGCCCTGCCCCAGGTTGGGCGTCATGGGGTGGGCGGCGTCGCCCAGCAGCGCGACCCTGCCCCTGTGCATGGCGGGCAGCGGGGTGGTGAGATGGTGCACGTCGTTCCTGAGCACGTTCTCCGGTGCGGCGGCGGCCAGCAGCGCCGGGATCGGGTCGTGCCACCCTCCGAACAGGCGCAGCAGCTCGGCCCGCTGGTCGCCGCCGCCTCCGCCGGCCGGGACCGCGTCGGTGGCGTAGCAGTAGACTAGCCCTCCGGCCAGCGGCATGACCCCGAAGACCTTGCCGTCGCCCCAGCTCTCCGAGGTCTGGCCCGGGACGCTCCCGTAGGGGATGAGCACCCGCCAGCTCGTGGTCCCGGCGTAGCGCGGGCCGGGGTGGCCGGGGAACAGCGCGCCCCTGGTGGGGGAGTGGATGCCGTCGGCGGCCACCACCAGCTCGGCCTCCACCAGCTCGCTCTCCACCGGTCCGGCCTCCGCGGGTCCGGCCTCCGCGGGTCCGGTCTCCGCGCTTCCGGTCTCGACGGTCACCCGGCCGGTCTCCGGGTCCACCCCCTTCACGGTGCTGTTCAGCCGGACCGTGCCGGGGGCGAGGCGGGCCGAGAGCGCGTCCACCAGGTCGGCGCGGCGCAGCAGCACTATGGAGTCGCCGCCGTACCGGGCGGTGGTGGCCTCGTCGGTGGTCCTGATCAGCCATCGGCCGTCCGCGCGCCGTACGCCGCCCTCGCCCTGGACCGCCGACAGCTTGCGGATCTCGTCGCCGACGCCGATCGTGTCCAGTGCCTTGAGCGCGTTGGCGGCGACGGCCAGCCCGGAGCCGACCGGCTCCAGGGACGGCGCCCGCTCGAACACCGTCACCTCCCAGCCCCGCTGCTGCAGTGCCACCGCCGCCGTCAGGCCGCCGATCCCCGCCCCGATCACCACTGCACGCGCCATTACCTGCTCCCTCACTACGGATGTAGTGGACATTACTACGCCTGTAGTTCAACTACAAGTGTAGTATCGCGGGGTGAAGTCTCAGCGTGCCGAATCCGTCGCGGAGGCCGCCATCACCCTGCTCGCCGAGCGGGGCATGCGCGGCCTGACCCATCGGGCGGTGGACGAGGCGGCCGGGCTGCCGCCGGGGTCGACCTCCAACCTCGCCCGCACCCGCTCGGCGCTGCTGGAGCTGGCCCTTGAGCGGCTCACCGAGCTGGAGGTCGCCGCGTTCGGGGAGATCTTCGCCGCCGCGTCGGACGGCCTGGGCGCGCTGGACGCGCTCGCCGAGGTGGCGACCCGGGTGCTGTGGAGGCAGCTGACCGTCGACCGCCGCCGGACGGTCGCCCGCTACGAGCTGGCCCTGGAGGCCACCCGCCGTCCCGAGCTCCGCAAGGTCTACGACGAGGTGGGGAGCCGTTTCCGCGACCCCGCGGTGGTGATCCTCACCGCGGCGGGGTCGCCGGATCCGGTACGGCACAGCCGCCAGCTGGTCGTCTACTGCGAGGGCGTGATGTTCGACGCCATCATCGGAGCCGGGGTGGAGCCGACCCCGGACGACCTGCGCCTCGGGGTCCGGGAGCTGCTGAAGGGGATGCTGACGTGACCCCCGGTGCCGGCTGCCCGGCCGTCACCGCGCCAGCAGGCGGGCGCGGTGGGCGGGCCATTCGTCGTCGAGGATGCTGAAGTAGGTCGTGTCGCGCCAGGTGCCGTCCGAGCGGCGGCGCTGGCGGCGCAGGACACCCTCGTGCAGGCCGCCGATGCGCTGGATCGCCGCCTGGGAACGGGTGTTGAGGATGTCGGTCTTGAGCTGGACGCGGTTCACCCCGAGCTTGTCGAAGGCGTGGTCGATCAGCAGGATCTTGCACGCGGTGTTGACGGCCGAGCGCCACACGGCCCTGCCGTACCAGGTCCAGCCGATCTCGATGCTGTCGGCGTATCCCGGGGTGTCGATGTAGGTGGTCCAGCCGACCGCGCGGCCGGTCTCCTTGAGGATCACCGCGAACGGCACGTGCTCCGGGTCGCCGATCAGCTTCTCCGCGATGCCCTCCAGCTCCTCCTCGCTGCGCGGTGCCGGGGACGAGAGCCAGCGCCACACCTCCTCGTCGCCGCCGGAGGCCAGGAACAGGTCGGGGACGTGGGCCAGGGTCAGCGGTTCGAGCCGTACGACGTCGTCTTCGAGGGTGACGGGATCGGGCATGTGCGCGGTCATGGAGGTGACTGTAGGCCGGTCGGCGGAGCCGCCAGAAGGTCCACTGGGGGCGTGTCCCCGGCGACCACTTCGCAGGCCGGCGCGGTGGCCGGCCCCGGTGGCCGGCCGCCCC
>NZ_JBSFPS010000134.1:0-25870 GCF_053588315.1 Streptosporangium sp. NPDC003464
GGCGGCGCCGGGCTGGTGACGGGGGTGGTCCTGGCGTCGGTGCTCGTCGCCCTCACCGGGAAGGCCCCCGCGCCGCCCGTCTCCTCCTTCACCGGCTGCGGAGGGCCGGACCGGCTCACCGTGGCGACCGGCGCCGACATCACCGCCGGGAGCTTCCGCCGCGACCTCATCGAGGAGTGGAACCGCACGCACACCACCCAGGTCACCCTGGTGGAGGTGGCCGACCGCACCGACGAGGAGCGGGCCGAGATGGCGGGCCGGGCCCGGCTGGGGAGCTGCGCCTACGACGTGTTCTCGGTGGACGTCGCGTGGATGGCCGAGTTCGCCCGCAGCGGCTATCTCCGCCCCTATCCCCTCGATCCACAGGACGCCGAGCCCTTCGTGGACAACGTCCTGCAGGCCGGTCAGGTGGACGGCGTCCAGTACGCGGTGCCCTACGTCACCGACGTGCCCCTGCTCTTCCACCGCCGCGGCGTGTCCGTGCCCACCACGGTGGAGCAGCTGTGGAGATACGCCGGGGAGAAGGGCGGATACGCCGTGCAGCTCGGCGAATACGAGGGAGGGACGGTCAACCTGCTGGAGGCGGTCCGGTCCGAGGGCGGGAGGATCACCGACGGCGAACGGATCGTGCTGGACGACGGAGACTCCGGGCCGCGGGTGCGCCGGGCGCTGTCCCGCTGGCACGAGATGCTGCGCGCGGGGACCCTGGCGCGCGGGGCGGAGAACTTCTCCAAGGAAGACACCTTCAACACCTTCCGGGACGGATTCCTGGTGCGGGGGTCGAAGAACTCCGTGGAGGAGAGCAGTCTCCAGGCGTTCCGCGACGACGACGTGGCCTACATGCGCAACTGGCCGTTCGCCTTCCACCGCCTGGCCACCGACCGCTCGATGTACGACGACCAGGGGCGCCTGCGCTTCGGCATGGCGGCCCTGCCCGGGGTCGGCATCCTCGGCGGGTTCAACCTGGCGATCTCCGCGCACTCCGACAACCCCGGCAAGGCCCGCACGCTCATCGACTTCCTGACCGGGCACGACGCGCAGCTGAAGCTGTTCGCCTGCAGCGGGTATCCCCCCGTGCTCGAATCCGTCTACGAGGAATACCGCAGGAATCCGCGGACCTGCGCCCAGCTGCTGGCCGCTCCCGGGGAGGGGACGGGGAAGGGCTCCATGCCCTCCGGCGAGGACACCGAGATCACCGCCCCGATGCTCCAGGATCTGGCCGAGAAGATCTACCAGGGCCTGCGGAAGGCCGAGTCGCGTCCCAAATATTCCTACTACTCCGTTTTCAGTGAGGTGTTCCGCGCGTGTGCCCGCGCGGTGGTCACCGGTGACCTGCTCGCCAAGGAGCTGGATCTCGGCCGGCTGGCCGACGCCCTGCGCGACGCGCGCCGGGGCAGGGCTCCCGATGACACGGTCGGCACGCTGGCCCACTGCGGGAAGCCCGAAGGCGGGCAGGGGCAGTAGGCGCGGGGCCGGACAGACCGGCCCTGACCAGGACGTTCATTCCCGCGCCGACCGGGAACGCTAGCCGGTCAGAGGGGGGATCGATGTGGAGCACAAGGAGTTAATCCAGACGGTGACGGAGCGTGCCGGTCTGTCGCGGGAGGAGGCGGCCGACCTCACCCGCGCGACACTCGAAACGCTGGGGGACCGGCTGAGCGCCGGAGAGGCCCGCCGTTTCGCCCTGCAGCTGCCCGAGCCGCTGCGGGAGTCGCTCTCCGTACGGGACAGGATCGAGCAGTTCGGCCTCCACGACTTCGTCACGCGGGTGAGCAGGCGGACCGGGCTGACCATGCAGGAGACCGAGCGCGGTGTCCGGGCCGTCCTCACGACGCTGCGCGAGGCGATCCCCGGCGACGTCTTCGACAACGCCATGTCACAGCTCCCCGCCGAGCTTCAGGAGATGGCCGAACCGATGGCCTGACGGGGCCGCGGGCTGTCCCGGACATATGTTCCGAACCGAGAACACGGCCGCTTACAGTCGATAGTAGGACAGTCACCATCGGTATCACCGGTGGGGAGCGCCGGACCGCCGCGGTCCACGGGCCGCACGGGCGGGTGCCCCGTACCGGCCGGCCACGCGCCGTGGCCCGCGCTCACGGCGGGTGCCCGTGCTCACGGCAGGTGATCGAGGGCGATCTGATCATCGACGGGACCTGAACGAGGTTCCCGGGGAGAGCAGGTGATCACATGACGGTGGATCCACCGATGGGCGCGTGCTGTGACGCCTCACCCTTCCCGCCCATCGCGGACTACGGTTTCCTGTCCGACTGCGAGGCCACCGCTCTGGTCGCGCCGAGCGGGAACGTCGAGTGGCTGTGCCTGCCCCGGATGGACTCCCCCAGCGTGTTCGCCGCCATCCTGGACCGGGACGCCGGGGGGTTCCGGCTCGGCCCCGCCGACATCAGGGTGCCGGCCGCGCGCCGCTACCTTCCGGGCACCATGGTGCTGGAGACGAGCTGGGGCACGCCGACCGGCTGGATCATCGTCCGTGACCTGCTGATCATCGGCCCCTGGCATCACGACGAGGAGCTGTCCAACACCCACCGCAGAGCGCCGACCGACTACGACGCCAGCCACGTGCTGCTGCGCACGGTGCGCTGCGTCAGCGGGGAGATGCAGATCACCCTCGACTGCGAGCCGGTGTTCGACTACGGCCGCAGGCCGGCCCACTGGGCCTACACGGACCGCAGCTACCACCAGGGCGTCGCCCGGGGAGACGGGGTGAACCTGGAGCTCAAGCTCACCACCGACATGCGGCTGGGGTTCGAGGGATCGCGGGCGACGGCGCGGACCCTGCTGAGGGAGGGGGAATCCCGCTTCTGCGCGCTGTCCTGGACCGCCCACGAACCGCCCTACACCTTCGAGGAGGCATACAACCGGCTCGTGTGGACGGCCCACCACTGGCAGCACTGGCTGGCCCGGGGCGACTTCCCCGACCATCCCTGGCGCAGATTCCTGGAGCGCAGCGCCCTCACCCTCAAGGGCCTGACCTTCGCCCCGTCCGGAGCGCTGATCGCGGCGGCGACCACCTCCCTGCCCGAGACGCCGGGCGGGGACCGCAACTGGGACTACCGCTACAGCTGGATCCGTGACTCGACCTTCGCCCTGTGGGGCCTGTACACGCTCGGATTCGACTGGGAGGCCGACGACTTCTTCTGGTTCATCGCCGACGTCGCCGAGCGGGACAAGGAGCTCCAGGTCATGTACGGCGTCGACGGCGAGCGCGACCTGGAGGAACACATCCTCGAATACCTGGAGGGCTACGAGGGGGCCAGGCCCGTCCGGGTCGGCAACGCCGCCTACCGGCACCATCAGCACGACGTCTGGGGGGCGGTCCTCGACTCCTTCTTCATCCACACCCGTTCCCGGGACCGCCTGGACGAGCGGATCTGGCCCATCCTGAAGCGCCAGGTCGAAGAGGCCATCAAGCACTGGCGGGAGTCCGACCGCGGCATCTGGGAGGTGCGCGGCCAGCCCAAGCACTTCACCTCGTCGAAGGTCATGTGCTGGGTGGCGGCCGACCGGGGGGCGCGGCTCGCCCGGCTCCGCCAGGACTTCGACCTGGCCGCCCGCTGGCAGGCCGCCGCCGACGAGATCCACGCCGACGTCTGCGCCAACGGGGTCACCGAGCGGGGGATCTTCAAGCAGCACTACGACAGCGACGCCCTCGACGCCTCGCTGCTGCTCATCCCGCTGGTGCACTTCCTGCCGCCCAGCGACCCCAGGATCCGCAACACCGTCCTGGCCGTCGCCGACGAGCTGACCGTCGACGACCTGGTCCTGCGCTACCTGCCGAAGGAGACCGACGACGGCCAGGCCGGCGAGGAGGGGACCTTCACGATCTGCTCGTTCTGGCTCGTCTCGGCGCTCACGGAGATCGGGGAGCAGAACCGCGCCCGCAGGCTCTGTGAGAAGGTCCTCTCCTTCGCCAGTCCCCTCGGCCTCTACGCCGAGGAGATCGACCCCGTCACCGGGCGCCATCTGGGCAACTTCCCCCAGGCCTTCACCCACCTGGCCCTCATCAACGCGGTCATCCACATCATCCGGGCGGAACGCGGCTCGCTGACCGAGAAGACATGGCGAACATCCGTGACGGGATCACTGTGACCGGGCACGACGCTCCGCGCAGCAGCGACTGGGCGGTCGGGCCGAGCGGGAGCTCAGCAGGGTCGTCGTGCCCGCGGTCATTGATCACCACCAGGTCGGCGTGGTCGGCCGCGCCGTGCAGCACCGTCGTATGGGGCCGCGTCTCGACCATGGTCTCCACCGTCACCTGGGGATACTTCTCCTCCCACACCGAGACGGTGCTGTAGAAGCGGGTCGCCAGCTGCCGGGTGTCGTCCAGGTCCTCGGGGCACAGGCAGATCGCCGTCAGCACCGCGTGCCGCAGCTTGGCCTCCTCGAACGCCATCCCGAGCCCCGAGCGCTCCGGATCGGCGCCCTCCACACCGACCACCACGCGGCCCGCGGCGGGCCGGCTGCTCTCCCGGACGACGGCCACCGGGCAGTACGCGTGCGCGGCGAGCTGGGCCGCGGTCGAGCCGAGCTGCAGTTCCGGGAAGCCGCCCGCGCCACGCGGGCCGACCGCGACCAGGTCCGCGGTGGACGACTCGCCCACCAGGACCACTGCCGACGACCCCGTGACCAGCCGTCCCTGCACCTCCAGCCGGGGGGCCAGGCCACGGGCCAGGTTCACCCCCATGTCGAGCACGTGCTGGCCCATCAGCCGTACGGCCTCCAGCGCCTCGTCGGAGACGGGAGGCATGGGATAGGGCCACTGCCAGGCGTGGCAGACGACCAGGGGGATGAACCGCATGCGGGCCTCGTTCACGGCCCACCGGAGAGCCTGCTGGCTCGCTTTCGAACCGTCGTACCCGGCGACCACCGGCCGCGCGTCGTCTGTCTGCATGGCGACCTCTTCCCCCTGCTTCCCCCGGTGCCCCTCACCTCCATACTTGTCCTGTTCCTCGGCGATGGCGAGCGCCACGCCAGGTCAGAGCACTTCCTTTGGTGTCGGGGGAGGCGGTGCGGAGGTGTCGGGGAGGCAGGGGAGGCGGTGCGGCCGGTCAGGTCCGCTTCAGGATCCGGCGGCGGCGCCAGAGCACCAGGGGCACCGCGCCGGTGACCCCGAGCAGGAGCGGGGCCTGGGCGCCGACCGCTCCGGCGGCCCGCAGCGCGGGCTGGGAGAAGGTGTCGGGGATCGGGAGCGTGGTCGCGCGGGAGAACGGCCACACGATCACGAAGGCCCGGCCGATCACCTGTTCGGCCGGGATTGTGCCGCCCCCCGGGTCGCCCTGGTGCATGCGGGAGTCGTAGGACACCCCGCGGTGGTCGCCCATCACCCAGAGCCGGCCCGGCGGCACCTTGATCTCGAACGTGCTGGCCGACGGCTTGTCGCCGGGGTAGAGGTAGTCCTCCTCGTCGAGCGGGACCCCGTTGACCGTGACGCGGCCCTTCGCGTCGCAGCACTTCACGGTGTCACCCGGCACGCCGATGACCCGCTTGATGTAGTCCTTCTCACCGGGGACGACGCCGAAGACGGTGCCGGCCCAGTGGAAGAAGGCCGCGATCGGGTTGGACGGCTCGGTGATCTCGACCTCGCCCTTCCACGAGTCGACCCCGGAGAAGACCACCACGTCGCCACGCTCGATGTCGCGGGTGTGGTAGACGAGCTTGTTGACCAGGACCCGGTCGTTGACCAGGAGCGTGTTCTCCATCGACTCCGACGGGATGTAGAACGCCTGGACGACGAAGCTCTTGATCAGCAGCGCCAGTAGAAGGGAGATTCCGACCAGGAGCGGGAACTCCACCCAGAACGAACGCTTCTTCTTGCCGCTCTTGGCCGACTGCTCGATGTCTTCGGCGACCACGTGCACCTCGTCCTCGGTGGGGCGGCCTACGCCGTAGCCCGGTCTTCGCTAGTCAACGCTGATGAGCCTAAATCATTGTCGTCACCGCTACCCCACGTTGAGGTGGCCGGACACCGTGACGGCCGTCGTCTTCCGCCGGGAGGAGGGGACGCGGACCGGCCGGGGACCGGACGCCACGCGTGCGGCCGCCTCACCGGTGGCCTGTCGCTAGGCTCCGAGACATGAATCGTCGGGTCGTCGCCATAGTGGTGCTCATCGGACTGATCGGGACGAGCGGTCTCGCGGTGGTCGCGTCGTGGGGGCTGTCGGGCTGAGCCCGCGCCGGCGGCGCCGTGGCGGACCGGGCTGGAGCCGGGCCGGCCGGGGTGCCGGGCCGGGCGGAGCCGCCGAGGCCGCGCCGGGGTGCCAGGCGGGACGCCGTGGCCGGGTGCCGGGTCGGGCGGAGCCGCCGGGGCCGCGCCGGGGTGCAGGGCCGGGTGGGTGCCGTGGCGGCCCACCCGGCTGCCGGGCCCCTGGACCTTCGCCCTAGACCTTCGCCATCGCGCTCTGTCCGGTGGGGAGCCGCTCCGGCTGGGGCTGCGGCTGGTACGGCTGCTGCTGGGGCATGCGCGCCTCGGGCTCCGCGGCGGTCTCCATGGCCGGCGGGCAGCTGCAGTATCCGTTGGTCACGATCAGGCGCCCTCGCTGCGGCGTGTATGTGCGGGAGTCGGCGGCGAGGAGAACACCTGTGCATGTATGGCAGACGATGGGCTGGGGATCCATGGACGGCTTCCTTTCTGAGGGTAGCCGTCGAACACCGCTGGGTCCGGCCGGCTGGCTGCTCCTGCCCTAGTGGGAAGACGTCAATCTGCCCACGGGGTTTTTATCTTACTTTGTGACATTTGGTATTCATTCAATTGCATTTGGTGACGCGGCGTATCGGCTTGCAGCTCCGAATGTAGCTCGCTCCGGGGTGCGCATGATCTAAAACTGGACAGGAAGTGGAGGAAAACACTTTTCTCCCTGCCGGTCCGGGCATGGTGATTGTTTTCCTTGGTGCCGCCCTCCCGGCCCCGCGTCCGCTCGGTCTCTCCCTCCGCGCTCCGGGTCCTCCCCGGCGCCGTCGCGCCTCCCCGGCGTCCTCCCTCGCGCCCCACGTCTCCCTGGCATCGCTCTGATGCCTTCCGGTTTCAGCATAAAGCGAACTACAGTTCGTATATGAACCGGGTCCTGATTCTCATCGACGTCCAGCGCAACATGCTCCTGCCCCCGGAGCCGGTGCCCGGCGCGCGCGAGGTCTCCTCCGCGATCGCGACACTGCTGGAGCGTGCCCGCGCGGGTGGAGTGCCCGTCGTCTTCGTGCGCAACAACGGCGGGGAGGCCGACCCAGACTTCCCGGGGACCCCGGGCTGGGAGCTGGTCCACGAGGTGCTCCCGGGAGAGCACGTGGTCGACAAGCGCACCCCCGACTCCTTCCTCGACACCGGCCTCGCCTCGGTCCTGCCGCCCTCGGCGGCCCTCGTCGTGGCCGGGATGCAGAGCGAGTGGTGCGTCCGGGAGACCTCCCTGGCCGCCCTCGGGCGGGGGCACGCGGTCACCCTCGTACGGGGTGCCCACGCGACCTACGACGGGGACGAGACCGCCGCGGCCGTCTCCCGGGAGGTCGAGCGGGAGCTGGCCGCGGCGGGGGCCGAGGTGGTGGATCTCGACGAGGTCGTCATGCCGTGACCTGGTCCCGCACCACGGGCCGGTCGGCGGCCATGGGCCTGCGCAGCAGCAGCGCGTTGGCGGCCACCGCGACGCAGACCAGGCCGAGCAGGAAGCCCCAGCTCACGTCGGTCAGGTGGTGCATGCCGCGATACATCCGGGAGTAGGCGATCCCCACCGGGATCCCCAGGCCGACTGCCCACCACAGCAGGTTGAGGATCTTGTAGCGGTGGGTGTGCAGGGTCAGCACCAGCGCGACGCCGCAGTAGAAGGCGACGGCGGCGCTGGTGTGCCCCGAGGGGAAGCTGGAGGTGGGCGGCGCCGGATCGAGGTGCTCGACCGTGGGCCGCTTGCGCTCGGCGAAGACGGTCGCCAGCAGGAAGATCGCCGACTGGGAGAAGACCGCCAGCGCCAGGAAGATCGACTCGTTCCAGCGTCTGAACGCCAGCAGGAAGACCACGAAGAGCAGCGCGGTGCCCGTGATGATCACCGGGGTGTCCGACAGGTTGGACACCACGTCCGTGACGGAGGTCCAGAAGGTCGTCCGGCCCTTGACCATCTGGGCGTTCACCCCCTCGTCGTTCGCGATGAGGGTGGTCGTCTGGAGGACTTTGGTGATCAGGAGCCCGACGCCGAGTGTCAGGGCGGTCATCACGGCCAGTGGCAGCAGGATGAGACGGGCCACGCCCTTGAAGTCGACCGACAGTTTAGGCATGGGGCGCGAGCTACCCTGAATTTTACCTTCAGAACGCCTCGGGCTCGACGCCTTCCTTGAGCGGTTCGACCGGTCTGCGCCCCTCGTCCCGGCGCCAGCTCTCGAACCCGGCGGCGGTCCCGGCGACCACCACCACGCCCAGCGCGACCCCGGCGACCACGTCGCTGAACCAGTGCACGCCTAGCGCGACCCGGCTGTAGGCGACGAAGACCGTGATGACCGCCGCGACGGCCCACAGGGCGAGCCGGGAGAGCCGGCCCTTCAGGTAGGGCAGCAGGAGCAGCACCAGGACGCAGGTGCCGGTCGCCGCGCCCATCGCGTGCCCGGAGGGGAAGGAGGCGCCCGGGGCCCACGACACCGGGTCGGGCAGCACCGGCCGCGCCCGGTCGACGATCCCCTTGACCGCCAGGTTGAGCAGGCCGCTGACGGTGATCGTGACGACCGCCCAGATCGCCAGGCGCCGCGCTCCCCGTAGCCATAGCCAGACCGCGGCCAGCACCACCAGGACGCGCCACGTCGTGGGGCCGAACACCTCCGTCGCCACGTTGAGGAAGCGCGTGTAGCCGGGGTCGGCCAGGGCGTAGGCGTGGAACTGCCGGGCCACGCTCTCGTCGAGGTCGTTCAGCGGTGCGAAGGAGGACAGCACGAACACCAGCAGCAGGACGAACGGGATCGAGAACAGCGCGACCGCCACCGTGGCGACCGTCAGCCGCACGCCCAGACGACGGTCCGAATCATGATGATCGTGATGATCGAGTAGCCTGACCATCGTTCATGGCTACCCGATGACAGGCGGATATGCCTAGGACCGCCGACAGACTCAGGCGGCGTGGCGCCCCTCGCGCCGGGTGGTCCAGCGCAGCACGTCGCAGTGGCGCCGCTCGGCCTCGGCGAGGGCGGACTCGTCGGTGTAGGAGTCGAGCACGGCCCGAAGGTGCGGCATCTGCCCGGCGACGTCGGCCCACGCCTGCGTGGGGTCGTCGGAGCCGAGCTCGATCAGCGCGTCCAGGTGCGCGGCGTAGGCCGTCCACCACTGGCGGCTCAGCTCGGCGAGGAACCCGTCCAGGCCGCCGAACTCCTGCTGGATCTCGGACTCCCACCATGGCGGTACCGTGGTGTCGCCGGTCTCCGCCATATCGCGGAGCACGACATGCACCAGTGTGCGACGCCGACGGACGATGGCGGAACGTGACAAGCTGTTCATGTTTCCACCTTGTCGGTCCCTGCTTGCGGAACGCTTAACGATCTATTGACGGCAATGTAAGGCCGTGACGCTATAAGCGGGAGCAGGAACCGCTTGGCCGTAGTCATCGCACACCACTAGTCTTCAAAGCGCAGTTCATTCCGCCTTGCGTCCGCGGAGCTACCTCAACGCGGAGGAAGCCTCATGGCCCAAGGTGTCGAATTCCCCACGGTCGTCGACCGCACCCTGAACGCTCTCGCGGACGCTCTGGGCGCCGACGGCGCGGCCCTGATGCTGATCGACGATCACGACCGGTTACGCGCGGTCGCCGGCTCCGACGACGACGGCCGGCGGCTGGAGCTGGCGCAGGAGCGGACCGGCTCCGGGCCGGCGGTGGAGAGCCTCGCCCATGGCGCGGACGTCGCGGTGAACGATCTCCGCGCCGCCCGCCCCTCCGGCTTCCCCGGTCTGGCCCCCCATGCCTCCGGGATCCGCGCCGTGCTGTCGGTGCCGCTGCGCGGACGGCCGGCTGATCGGCACCCTGAATTTCTACGACCGGGTCAGCCATGAATGGCAGCCCGCGAAAGTCCGGACGGGCGAACGCCTCGGCGAGCTCATGGTGATGGTCCTGCAGACCCTCGCTCATAAATCACCTATTTCCGGGCAGTCGTAGTGAGCAAGTCAAGTAACCAGGCCGACGCTGAAAGGCGCCACACATATGACGCACATTGACCCGGAAGCGCTGGTCGCCAGCTTGAGACGGCTCCGGACGACCTCTCCCGCGACGGGCATAGTCCACCAGTTGGAGCGGGCCGTGGATGTCGTTGACACGCTTTTCGGCTATTCGGGGGCGGGTCTGATGTTTGCGGAGGAGAGCAAGGATCTGCGTTATTTGGTCGCCACCGACGACCGGGGGCGCAGTCTTGAGGGCGCCCAGCTCCATCTGGGCCAGGGGCCATGTGTGTCCGCCTACGAGGAGAACACCGCGGTGACCTCCTCCGACGTGCACGCGGACCCGCGCTGGCCGCAGCTCGCCGACCGGCTCCACCCCGAGGTGCGGGCGGTCGCCGGAGTGCCGGTACGGCTTGGCGGGGCTCCGGTGGGCACCTTGAACGTCTACCAGTCCGAGCCTTATGACTGGGACGAGTCGGATATCCAGGCACTCAAGGCATATGCCGACGTGATCGAGCAGTTGCTCACCGCGGCGATGGCCGCCGAGGAGAAGAGCGCCCTGGCCGACCAGCTCCAGTACGCCCTCGACTACCGGGTGGTCATCGAGCGGGCCGTCGGCTACCTGATGGGCAAGCACGACCTCACCGCGGCCCAGGCGTTCACCGGTCTGCGCAAGCAGGCCAGGGACAGCCGCCGCCGGGTGGCCGACCTCGCGGCGGAGGTGCTCGGCGAGGGAGCCGGCGGACTGCGGTGATCGCGGAGGGCGCCCCATGGCACGGCCGGGGCGTGCCCCGCCCCGCGGGGGGACTAACCTGATCGGTGATGTATCGATTCGTGTTCACGCAGGTCCTCAGCCGCTTCGACCCGGAGGCCGCGCACCACCTGACGCTCGGCGCGCTCCGCCTCCTGTCGGTGACGCCGGTGGTCAAGCGGCTGGTCCACCGCCGTCTCGCACCGCGCGACCCCGCCCTGCGCGTGCAGGCCTTCGGCGTGCACTTCCCCGGCCCGTTCGGGCTGGCGGCGGGCTTCGACAAGGACGCCGGCTGCGTGGAGGCCATGTCCGCGCTCGGCTTCGGCCATGTCGAGGTCGGCACGGTCACCGCGCACGCCCAGCCGGGCAACGCCAGGCCCCGGCTGTTCCGGCTGGTCCGGGACCGGGCGATCATCAACCGGATGGGCTTCAACAACGCCGGCGCGAGCGCCGCGGCCCGGGCGCTGAGCAGGCCCCGCGGCGTCCCGGCGATCGTCGGCGTCAACATCGGCAAGACCAAGGTCGTGCCCGAGTCCGAGGCCGTCCACGACTACGTGGCCAGCGCCAAGGAGCTGGCCCCGCTGGCCGACTACCTGGTCGTCAACGTCAGCTCGCCGAACACCCCCGGCCTGCGCGACCTCCAGGCCGTCGAGCTGCTGCGCCCGCTGCTCCAGGCGGTCAAGGAGGTCGCCGACGGCACCCCCAGGCGCACCCCGCTGCTGGTCAAGATCGCCCCCGACCTGGCCGACGGCGACGTGGACGCGGTCGCCGACCTGGCCCTGGAGCTCGGGCTCGACGGCATCATCGCGACCAACACCACGATCAGCCGCGAGGGCGTCTCCAGCACCGAGACCGGCGGCCTGTCCGGCCGTCCGCTGAAGGCCCGCTCACTGGAGGTGCTGCGCCGGCTGCGCGCCCGGGTGGGCGATCGTCTGGTGCTCGTCTCCGTCGGCGGCGTCGAGGACGTGGACGACGTCTGGGAGCGCCTGCTCGCCGGGGCCACCCTGGTCCAGGGCTACAGCGCGATGATCTACGAGGGGCCCCTCTGGGCCCACCGCATCCACCGTGGGCTCTCCCGCCGGCTCCGCCGCCATGGCGTCGGCGACCTGCGTGAAATCATCGGCCGCACCGCGGGCTGAGTAATACCCTGGGTGGGTAACCCTCGGACATTGGAGGCGCGATGAGCGTGAGCACATATACCGTCACCGGCATGACCTGCGGCCACTGCGTCAGCTCGGTCAAGGAGGAGGTCGGCGAGGTCCCCGGCGTCACCGGGGTCGAGGTCGACCTGGGGAGCGGCCGGGTGGACGTCTCCGGCGACTCCCTCGACGACGCCGCGATCCGCGCCGCCATCGAGGAGGCCGGCTACCAGGTGGCCGGCTGACCGTGCGGGGCTGCGGCGTCCGGAGGCCGGGACCCCGCGTCCCGGCCGCAGGACGCCCCTGACGGCCCCCTCCCGTACGGCGCGCCGCCCGGCTCCCGCCGTCCGCCGGCTGTGACGGGCGGGCCGTACGGTCACATGCTCGGCCGGGTGGAGTCCGCGAGGTGGGTCAGCTCCTCCAGGCGCTTCATGACCTCCTCCACCTTGACGGCCCCCGGGCGGTGCCGGCGGTGGCCGGCCCCGCCGAGCTGCCAGGGGCGCGGGCCGGTCAGCGGGCGATACTCGACGCCCAGCGCGTCCAGCCGGCCCAGATGCCTTTCGAGCCGCGCGGCGAACCCGGGGCCGGCCGCGCCGGACCAGGCGACCTCGGCCAGCGCGCAGCCCCGGGGCCAGGCCCGGTAGTCCACCGCCCGCCCGTCGGGCAGGCGCTCGGTCCACAGCTGGAACTGCGCCCCGACGACGCGCTCCCGCTGCCCGGCCGTCCACGACTCCGGCGCCGGGTCGAAGGCCGCGACGTCCGAGACGGTGATCGCCTCGCCGATGGCGAGCGGCTCCTCCTCGGAGGCGGCCTCGGCGTAGTCGAAGTAGAGCGGGAAGACCGGTGTCTGCACCACGTCGTGCCCGGCCTCGGCGGCGCGCCGGGCCACTCCGGGCCCGCGCCACGGCATCACGATCGTGTCGGGCCGCAGCATGCCGCTGACGAACGCCTCGTCCCAGACGACCGCCCGGCTGCCCCGCTCGGCCAGCAGGTCCGCCAGCCTGCGCAGGAACCAGGCGTGCAGGTCGCTCAGGCTCTCCAGGCCGAGCTCCCGCCGGTAGGCGACGATCTCCGGCGCGGCGGCCCAGTCGTCGAGCACGCACTCGTCCCCGCCGACGTGCACGTAGGGCGTCTCGCCCAGCGCGCCGAGCATCTCGTCGATCACCGCGATCAGGAAGTCGACCGTCGGCGGGAGGGGGGACAGGATCGCGGGGGAGATGCCCCACCGGTCCAGCACGGTGAAGGGCTCGGGCTCCCGGCCGTCCGTGGCCCGCGCGTCGAGCGCGGGATAGGCCGCGAGGATCGCCGAGGCGTGTCCCGGCACGTCGATCTCGGGCACGATCGTCACGGCCCGCGCCCGGGCGTAGGAGGCGATCTCCGCGAGGTCGTCCAGCGTGTAGTAGCCGCCGTGCGGCACCTCGTCGAAGGCGGGCCCGTCCTCGCGCCGGCCGGTGGCCGTGCGCGGCCGGTGCGAGGCCACCTCGTGCAGCCTGGGGGCGATCCGGCTCTCGACCCGCCACCCCTGGTCGTCGACCAGGTGCAGGTGGAGCCGGTTCAGCTTGTGCGCCGCCATGAGGTCGACCATGCGGAGCACCTCGCGCTTGGGCATGAAGTGCCGTGCCACGTCGAGGTGGACCCCCCGCCAGGAGAACCGGGGCGCGTCCTCCACCCGGCAGGCCGGAACGGTCCAGCCGGCCTGGGCGACGGTCCGGAACGCCGCGTCGGGCAGGAGCTGCCGCAGCGTCTGGCCCGCGTAGAACGCCCCCGCGTGGTCTCCGGCCGCGATCCTCACCTCCGCGGCCGTCACCTCCAGCCGGTAGGCCTCCGCACCCAGCGACGCGTCCCGCTCCACCACGACGCCCCCCGCCTCCGCGGGGCGCAGGTCCAGTACGGCGAGCGCCGACCGCAGCCCGTCCACCAGCTCGGCGGGGCCGGAGACGGAGGTGCCGGGAGAGAGCGCGAAGGAGCCGGACGCGGGCTCGAAGACGGCAGGGAGCGGCAGGAGGTCAGTCATGCCTCAGATCATGCCAAGTTGGCCTAGACCACGCATTACTTGAGGTAGTTCTGCAGCCCGTCGGCGAGGGAGAGCGCCATCTTCTGCCGGAACGCCGGGTTCTGGAACTTGGCCGCGTCACCCGAGTTCCGCATGTTGCCGCACTCGACGAAGATCTTGGGAACCGTGGAGAGGTTCAGGCCGCCGAGGTCGTTGCGGAAGCTCAGGGCCTTGCTGCCGACGTAGGTGGAGTAGGGCATGCCGGCGACGGACTTGATGGAGTCGCGCACGTCGAGACCGAGCTCCCTGGAGGCGCCCACCACCGGGTCCACCGGACCGTTGATCTTCTTCGGGATGATCACGTGGAAGCCGTGGCCGGCCGGGGCCGCCCCGTCGGCGTGGACCGAGATCGCCGCGTCCGCCTTGGCCTTGTTGCCGATCGCCGCCCGCTCGGTGATGCACGGGCCCACGCCGGAGTTGTTCGGGCGGGTCAGCTTCACCGTCGCACCACGCTCCCGGAGGATCTTGGCCAGGCGCTGGGAGACGTCCCAGGTGAAGGCGGCCTCGCTGTAGCCGTTGTTGGTGGCGGTGCCGGTGGTGTCGCAGGCCTTCCACTGGGTCAGGACGTTGACCTGCTTGTTGATCTTCGCGGGGAACTTGTAGTTGAGCCCGTTGTGGCCCGGGTCGACGACCACGACCTTGCCGCTCAGCGGCTTGGCCGGGGCCTTCCCACCCGCCGTGGTGGCCGCGGCGGCCGGGGCCGCCTCGGTGGCCCGGGACACCGTCCGGGAGGCGGGCTCGCCGTTCCCCGCCGAGCCCGCGGTGGCGCCGCTGACGGTGCCGGCGGTGCCGCCGCAGGCGGCGGCGCTCAGGCCGCACAGGACAAGGGCCGCCGCGAATGCTTTGGTGGTCACGTTCATCCCCCTCGAAGGAAACCCGTCAACCATCCAACTTACGCGGCCCGGCGCCGTGGCCCGGCCGCCGTCACCAGACGTGCTCGCCGGCCTCCTGCTTCTGCAGCAGCGAGGCGAGCTCCCTGGCGTCCTCGGCGTCCAGTCCCAGGACCACGCGCGGACGCCCCCATGGATGGTCGATCGAATGGGCCACGTAACTCGCCACGGACTCGGCTCCGGCGTCGCCGTTCCGGCCTCGGGCGGCCCGCCAGTGCGCCCAGGCCCGCTCAAGCTCGGCCGCCGCGCGCTGAGCGCATGACACAAGTTCCGGATCACGCATTGTTACCCCCTCTCGTCACATCTGAGTCAACACCAGGGCTCCGCCGCCACTTCGATGCTTGACCTGAACTTGACGAGGTCCTAGGGCCCGCCTGGGCGTGCTGCAACGCTCCAGGCGGGCCCTTTACCCCTGGACGGGGCCCGTGCTGCGCCGTACGACGAGCCGGGGGGTGACCTGGCGCAGGCGCGAGGTCTTGCCCGGGTCGCCGATCCGGTCACTGAGCAGCGTCGCCGCCGAGCGGCCCATGGCGCGGCGGGGCTGGTCGACGGTGGTCAGCGAGATCGGCTGGGCCGCCGCGAGCTGGATGTTGTCGTAGCCGACCACGGAGAGGTCCTCGGGCACCCGCAGGCCCAGCTCGGCCGCGGCGGAGAGCACGCCCATGGCGACGGCGTCGTTGGCGGCGAAGATCGCGGTGGGCCGGGGGTCGCGGGTGAGCAGGCTCCGCGCGGTCAGCGCGCCGCCCTCCTCGGTGCACTCTCCCTGCTCGACCATGATGTACGGCGCCAGCGCGTGCCTGCGCATCGCCACCAGGTAGCCCTCGCACCGGAACCGTCCGGAGGAGGAGCGGGAGCCCTCGATGTGGGCGATCCGGCGGTGGCCGAGCTCCACGAGGTGGTCGATGGCCAGGCGGGCGCCGAGCTGGTCGTCGTCCACGACGATGTCCACGCCGCCGAGGTCGATGTCGCGCTCGCCCACCACGACCGTCGGCGTGTAGCCGGTGGCCTCGATGAGCGTCTCGCTGGTGGGCGCGATGCCGAGCAGCACGAGCCCGTCGACCCGCAGCTCCAGGAACGCCTCGACCGCCTCGTCCTCGAAGGCCGGGTCCCACTGGCTGTTGCCGATGAGCAGCCGGAGGCCGTCGCCGTGCAGGCTCTCCTGCAGGCCGTCGAGGAACTCGGCGTAGAACGGGTTGTGCAGGTCGGCGACGAGCGCCCCGACCAGATGGGTGCGGCCCTCGACCAGGCTGCGCGCGACCGCGTTGGGCCGGTAGCCGAGTTCTCTGGCCGCCTGCAGCACTGCCTGCCTGCGGTGCTCGCTGACGTGCGGCGAACCGCGTAGCACGAGCGACACCAGTGATTTGGAGACACCGGCCCGCTCGGCCACGTTGCGGATCGTGGGCCGTGGGCGTGGTCCGCCGCCGTCCGGTGAGACGGGCTCGGCGAACTCGCGGGCTCGGGTGACGGTGGTGTTGACCGGTGGTCCTGACATGGCTCTCCCCCGGGGTGGTGGATGGGCACCTGTCACTCAAAACGATCGAGTTCCGAATGGGGTACGGCTTCCGCCCAAGGGAACTCCGATCTTGACGTCACCGCCGCCGCGGACGGACTCCGATAGTGTGCGGACTGTGGGTTCGACATCCGGAGCCGCCAAGCAGGACAGACCTGCGGCGGAGGCCGCGCGACCGGCGCGGCGCAGGCTCAGCGTGGACCGGCGCCGCGAGGAGCTCATGGCGGCGGCCCTGGAGCTGTTCAGCAAGCGCGACGCCGAGGATGTCTCCATCGACGACGTGGCCTCGGCGGCCGGTGCGTCGCGGGCCCTGGTCTACCACTACTTCGGCGGCAAGCAGGAGCTCTACGTCGCCGCGCTGAAGAGCGCGGCGGCCGAGCTGGAGGCGCGCCTGCAGCCCCCGGGGGGCGGCCGGCCGCTCGACGACCTCGCCGGGGGACTGGGGCGCTACTTCGACTTCGTCGAGGAGCACGCGGCGGGGTTCGCCGCGCTGCTCAGGGGCGGCCCGGCCAATCGCAGCGGCGAGATCGGGGAGATCGTCGACAGTGTCCGGCACCGTCTGTTCCGCCTCATCATGAAACAGATGCGGGTCGACGAGCCGGGGCCCGCCCTCCGCATCACGCTGCGGTCGTGGATCGCCTCCGTCGAGACGGCTGGTCTCGACTGGCTGGAGCACCGGGACATCGGGCGCCCGGGGCTTGAGCGCATGCTGGTCGATCAGATGGTGGCGCTGCTCGGGGTGGCCGCGGAGCACGACGCGCAGGTCCGGCAGCTCCTTGAGGATCTGGTCCGCGAACACGCACCGTGACCGGCCGACCCTCCGGAGGCCGTACGGGGCCGTGCCGGGGCGGCGCCGGACGGGCGACGCCGCTCCCCACAACAACCCGTTTGGCCTACGCGCTCACGTGGTGAGCGCGCGGCTGTTCCCCCCTGGGCCCGTGACGGCCCCCGTGTTACTCGGAACGCTGCTGTGGAATCCCCGCCAGCAGCGCGCGAACCTCGGTCTCCCGGTAGCGGCGGTGCCCACCCAGCGTGCGGATGGACGTCAACTTGCCGGCCTTCGCCCACCGTGTAACGGTCTTGGGATCGACGCGGAACATGGTTGCGACCTCCGCCGGGGTGAGCAGCGGCTCTGCCTCGGGTGTACGAGCTGACATTTGTGCGGCCTCTCCTCCATGTGGACCGGCGACAGCGATCCTGCGACTTGACGCTTGTCACGGATGTCCCCCTATGGCCCCTTGCGTGCGGCTGTTCGGACCATATGCGGCATCACCCGATGTGACCATACAGCCACGTAGAGCGATTGGCGAGTCTTTGAGTGACTCATCTCTCTTGTGCACCTGTTGTTGTCACGCTCGGTGATTCTAGCGACACGTTTCGTGGTATCGCAGTGAAAACGGCAAACTACTCAGTTCGTAGACGTGTCGCCGGTCATCGACCGAACTACTTATGCAGGTCAGAGGGATGATTTGCGACTCAGTTTGCTGATTCGAGAAGTTGTATTGATCTCCACCGGAGAATCACTCGCTGGTACATGGCGTAGGCCAACTCTTCCTCGCCGGTTTCCAGACCCGTGAGAGCGGCCGCGAGCTCGGCCACGGACTGGTCTGCCTGGAGCTTCTCGTCGTCCATGAGATGGACGATGCCGCCGTAGTCGAGCTCCACCAGCGAGTGCGGGTGGAACTCCTCCAGCCAGCGCGCCACCTCCTCGACCTCGGTGGCCACCGAGATCTCCCCCGCCTGCCTGCGGATGATCTGCAGGGCGCGGGCGCTGCGGCGCCGGGCGTGGGCCATGGAGGTGACGTAGATGAGGTTACGGGTGGTGACCGTGCCCCCGGGGCCGCGCCGCCCGTCGAGGACCAGCCAGCGCTCGTTGCCGTCGAAGGGTACGAACCACGACGTCGGAACGTGCCACGTCGAGGTCCGGATGTGGGTGCGCAGCGCCGCTGAGTCGCTGCGGCGTTTGAACCTGTCGAAGTCGTCGGCCGTCTGCTCGGCGATGGAGGTCGGCACGAAGCGCTCCATCAACCTCGCCGGCGTCGTCCCGCGGAAGCGTGAGAAGGCCAGCCACGATCTCAGCCTGCTCTGCCAGGGGCAGACATAGAGCACGTCCTCTACGCGCCTGAGATAGGCGTTGGGGCTCTCCTGGGCGGGTGCGGGAGCGGGCGGGACCCCCAGGAGGCGACGGACCGCCTCGCCGTGCTCGGCGTGGAGCGCGCTCGCGCGGCGGGGCCGGTCGGTCGCCTCGGCGTAGGCGGCCCACGAGACGCGTTCCGACGGGGTGAACGCGGTCAGGGGTTCGTAGACGCGGAGGTACGCGGCATAGGGCAGCACGTCCGCATCGTGTCACGAAGGACCTACTGTTGTCCGGTATCGACCCCGTGCGAGCCGTGCCACCGCTTGTCCGTCTCGGCTGGTGAGAAGCGCCGCCGCCGGTCGCGTCTCGGGTAGTGAGAACGGTCCCTCGACGGCATCGTCCCGCCCGGAGTTGTGGTTACGCTGAGAGTGATCTCCGCCGCGATGGAGCGGCGGACCTGGCGACCGGGAGTCACCACCGTGACCGACGTCTTCGGGCTGTCTCACAAGGACACCAGCCCCGCAAGCGGCCAAGCCAAGCACGAGCAGGTCATCTTCTGCTCCGACGAGCGCAGCGGCCTCCACGCGATCATCGCGATCTACAACACCGCCCTCGGCCCGAGCCTCGGGGGCACCAGGTTCTATCCCTACGAGAGCGAGCAGGCCGCGCTGGCCGACGTCCTCAACCTCTCGCGGGCGATGGCCTACAAGAACGCCCTGGCCGGACTCGACCTCGGCGGCGGCAAGGCCGTCATCATCGGCGACCCGGCCACGGACAAGAGCGAGGCGCTGCTGCGCGCCTACGGCCGGTTCGTGCAGTCCCTCGGCGGCCGCTACTTCACCGCGTGCGACGTGGGCACCTACAGCGAGGACATGGACATCGTGGCCCGCGAGAGCTCCTACGTGACCGGTCGCACGGTCGCCCAGGGCGGGGCGGGCGACTCCTCGATCCTGACCGCCTACGGCGTGTTCCAGGGCATGCGGGCCGCGGCCGAGCACGTCTACGGCGCGTCGACGCTGCGCGGCAGGCGGATCGGCGTCGAGGGCGTGGGCAAGGTGGGTCACCGCCTGGTCGACCATCTCGTCGAGGACGGCGCCGAGGTCGTGATCTGCGACGTCAGCGAGCAGGCGGTCGAGCGGGTCCGGAGCCGCCACCCCCAGGTCGAGGTCGTCGCCGACCAGGTGGAGCTCACCGCGGCCGGCATCGACGTCTACGCCCCCTGCGCGCTCGGCGGGGCGCTGGACGACGACACGGTCGCCCGGCTGCGCGCCGCGATCGTCTGCGGCGGGGCCAACAACCAGCTCGCCCACCCGGGCGTGGAGAAGGAGCTCGCCGACCGGGGCATCCTCTACGCGCCCGACTACGTGGTCAACTCCGGCGGCGTCATCCAGGTCGCGGACGAGATCCAGGGGTTCAACATGGAACGGGCCAAGGCAAAGGCGACCCAGATCTACGACACGACTCTCAAGATTTTCAGGGCGGCGGCGGAGGATGGCATCCCTCCGGCTGTCGCAGCCGATAGGCTAGCCGAACGCAGAATGTCGGAAGTCGGGCGAATTAGGGGCATTTGGCTAGGCCACTAGCCCCTCGCGCCCATACGGCGTACCGAGCCGGGCGTAAAACAGGTACGGTTGTAGTCGAACGAGAGCTGACGCCTCAAGTCAGGTGGCGTCAGTGCGTGGTGCGTTAGCGACGAGGGGTCGGGCACGACCCCACACGAGGGGGTCGAGCCAATGGGGCGCGGCCGAGCAAAGGCCAAGCAGGTCAAGGTTGCTCGCCAGCTGAAGTACAACAGCGGTGGCACTGATCTTGAGCGTCTTCGCGACGAGCTCGGAGTCAGAGACGACTCCAACCACAATGACGACGCCGACGACTCCTACGATGAACTGGCGGATCGGTATGCCGATTACGCCGATGACTTCGGTTCCGGAGACGACCGGGACGAAGGCGCGCCCGGCCGCCGCTAGGCGAGCTTCAGGTTGAGCACGAGCAGGACACCCGGTGGCTGAGAGCCGCCGGGTGTTTCTCCGCGCGGGTCGGTCTTTGAAAGCGCTCCGGTGAGCCGGGGCGCTTTTCGGCGTTCCCGCCCCTGACCCGCTTTCCGGCGTTCCCACCTCTGATCCGGAAGGCGTGGCACGGCCGGACGCCGGGCGGTCCGCACCCGTGCCGAGGGGCGCCGGACGATGGTGACCGGCGCCCCGTGCGGCGGGCTAGCGGTAGTGCGCCCGGCCGGTGCCGGGGACGATCTCGCCGAGCACCCAGGCCGGCAGGTCGCGCTCCTTGAGCAGGGCCAGAGCCGGGTCGACGGCCTCCGGCGGGACGATCGCCGCCATCCCCACCCCCAGGTTGAAGGTGCGGTCCATGTCGGCCTGGGCCACCTTGCCGTGCCCCGCGAGCACCTCGAAGACGGCCGGCGGGGTCCAGGACGAGCGGTCCAGCAGCGCGTCCAGCGTCGGCGGCAGGGAGCGCGACAGGTTGCCCTCCAGGCCGCCGCCGGTGATGTGCGCGTAGGCGTGCACGTCGAGCGCGCGGGCCAGCTCCAGGCAGTCGAGGGAGTAGATCCTGGTCGGCTCCAGCAGCTCCTCGCCCAGGGTGCGGCCCAGCTCGGCGAGCTCGGCCTCCAGGGAGAGCCCGGCGAGCTTGATGATGTGCCGGACCAGCGAGTAGCCGTTGGAGTGCACGCCGGAGGAGGCCAGCGCCAGCACCACGTCGCCCTCGCGGACCCGGTCCCGGCCGAGCATCTTCTCGGCCTCGACCACGCCGGTGGCGGCGCCCGCCAGGTCGTACTCGTCGGCGCCCATCGCCCCGGGGTGCTCGGCCGTCTCGCCGCCGATCAGGGCGCAGCCCGCCAGACGGCAGCCCTCGGCGACGCCGCCCACGATCTCGGCGATCCGCTCGGGGACGACCTTCCCGCAGGCGATGTAGTCGGTCATGAACAGCGGCTCGGCGCCGCAGACCACCAGGTCGTCCACGACCATGCCGACCAGGTCGATGCCGATCGTGTCGTGCTTGCCGAGCGCCTGCGCCAGCATGACCTTGGTGCCCACCCCGTCGGTCGAGGTGGTCAGCAGGGGCCGCCGGTAGCCCAGCAGGGCCGAGGCGTCGAAGAGACCGGCGAAGCCGCTGGCGTCGTCGACGACCTCGGGCCGCCGGGACCGGGCGACCTTCGACTTCATCAGCTCGACGGCGCGCTCGCCCGCGTCGATGTCCACGCCGGCAGCTGCATAGCTGGTCACAGCTTGGCCTCCAGGACGTATTTGCCCACGTTGTCACGGTCGATGGCGATCGGATACACGCCGTCGAAGCAGGCTCGGCAGAGCCGCTCGGCGGGGATCGTGGTGGCCTGGGTCAGGCCCTCCAGCGAGATGTATCCGAGGGAGTCGGCGCCGAGCGAGGCACGGATCTCCTCCACGCTGAGCGAACCGGCGATCAGCTCGGCCCGGGTCGCGAAGTCGATGCCGTAGAAGCACGGCCAGGAGACCGGGGGAGAGGAGATCCGGACGTGGACCTCCCGCGCGCCGGCCTCACGCAGCATCTTGACGATCGCCCGCTGGGTGTTGCCGCGCACGATCGAGTCGTCCACGACGACCAGACGCTTGCCCGCGACGACTTCCTTCAGCGGGTTGAGCTTGAGCCGGATGCCGAGCTGGCGGATCGTCTGGGACGGCTGGATGAAGGTCCGGCCGACGTAGGAGTTCTTGACCAGGCCCTGGCCGTACGGGATCCCGCTCTCCTCGGCGTAGCCCACGGCGGCGGGGGTGCCGGACTCCGGGGTCGGGATGACCAGGTCGGCCTCGACCGGGTGCTCGCGGGCCAGCACGCGGCCGACCTCGACGCGGGTGCTCTGCACGCTGCGCCCGGCGATCGTGGTGTCGGGGCGGGCCAGGTAGACGTATTCGAACAGGCAGCCCTTGGGCTCGGCCAGCGCGAACTTGCGGGACCGCACGCCGCGCTCGTCGATGGTGATCAGCTCGCCGGGCTCGATCTCCCGGACGAAGGTGGCGCCCACGATGTCGAGGGCGGCGGTCTCGGAGGCGACGACCCAGCCGCGCTCCAGCCGGCCCAGCACCAGCGGGCGGATGCCCTGCGGGTCACGGGCCGCGTAGAGCGTCTTCTCGTCCATGAAGACGAGCGAGTAGGCGCCCTTGACCTGCGGCAGGAGCTCGGCGGCGGCGTCGTCGATGGACTGGCTGCGGTCCTGGGCCAGCAGCGACGCCAGGACCTCGGTGTCGGTGGTCGCCCTGGTCGCGCCCGGGGCCAGGCGCCGGGCCAGCTCCGGAGTGTTGATCAGGTTTCCGTTGTGGGCGAGCGCGAGCCCGCCGTCCTCGGTCGAACTGAGCGTCGGCTGGGCGTTCTCCCAGACGCTCGACCCGGTGGTCGAGTAGCGGCAGTGACCGACGGCCAGGTGGCCGCGGAGGGTCCCGAGGATCGACTCGTCGAAGACCTGGGCCACCAGGCCCATGTCCTTGTAGACGAGGATCCGGCTGCCCTCGCTGACCGCGATGCCCGCGGATTCTTGACCGCGGTGCTGCAACGCGTACAGCCCGTAGTAGGTGAGTTTGGAGACTTCCTCCCCTGGTGCCCAGACGCCGAAGACGCCACATGCGTCCTTCGGGGGCCGGTCATGGGGATCAAGGTCATGGCTCAGATGGCCGTCGCCCTTCAGCACGTGCTTCAGTCTAGGTCGGCCTCTTCGCTGCTCGCACCCCGGGGCCAGGTCTACCGTTGTCCCACTTTGGCCGAACAATCGTCGGGGTTTTGCCGTGTCGGTCTGTTTCATCGCATGGCGGCGGGGGAGTGTGGGGTATCCGGCATGCCTATGCGTCGGGAGAACAGACGTGACAACACCTGAGGACCCTAACCAGCCTGACCCGCGGCGCGAGCCCCGGGACCGGCGATCCGAGCAGGAGGGGACGGGTCCGGAGTCCTCCGGAATCTCCGAAGACGCGGCCGTTCCGAGCGAGCCGGCCGTTCCGAGCGAGCCGGCCGCTCCCGGCTCCGACCAGACCGTTTTCCGCCCGGATGACCCCTCCACGTGGTCGGCGCCCGATCCCGCCGAGACCCCACGTCCGTCGCCCGAACCCACGTCCTCAAGCGGGCAGCCCCCGTCCGGGCCCGCCGGTCCCTCCGCCCAGCCGCCGTCTGAGCCGGTGTCGCCGTCCGAGCGCGTGACGCCGTCTGAGCCGGTGTCGCCGTCCGGAGGATGGCCGTCGGAGCCCGTCGCCCAAGCCGGGCGATGGCCGTCGGAGCCCGAGGAGCCGGAGGAGCCCGCCCCGTGGTCCCCCCGGCCCGCCGGTCCCGGCGAGACCCCGCCGGGGCAGCCGGTCTCCACGCCCGAGGAGCCGGTGCTGCCGGGACACCCGGACGTGCCCACCGCGCCGGAGGTCCCCAAGCCGGTCCAGGCGGACCCGGACGCCACCGAGACGTTCGAGCCGCCGGTCACCCCGGGGGCGGAGGCTCCGCCCGCCTACCCGGTCCCGGGCGCCACCCCGCCCGCCTACCCGGGCTGGGAGAGCGCCTCGGAGGGGACGACCTCGGGCGGGGACGACAGGGGTGGGGAGGGCGCGGCCGTGCCGCCGAGCGCCGCCCAGCCCTCACGCTACGACCCGCCGACACCTTCCGAGGGGTTCCCCTCGACCCCGCGGCGCGCTCCCGAGCAGCCCGTCGGCGGCTCCCAGCCCGAGCCGCCGCCAGGCGGCCCGTACGGCGCCGCTCCCGGCGAGCGGCCCGGACCCGCCGGGGAGGAGCCCGCCGGAGACGTCTCCGGCGCCTACGGCGCTCCGCCCTACACCGGCGTCCACGCCGCCCGGCCGGAGGAGCCGGTCGATCCGTCCCGGCAGCCGCCCCCCATCCCGCCGGCCGGCGGCCCGTCCTACCCGTCCCAGGCCGGCCCGTCCTACCAGCCGGGTCAGCCGTACCAGCCCGGCCAGCCGTACCAGGCGCCGCCCCCGGGAGGCCCCGCCTATCCGGGCACGCCGTACCCGGCCTATCCGGGGCAGGAGGGGCCGCGCAAGGAGGGCGGCGGGCTCGGCACCACGGCGCTGGTGCTCGGCATCGTGAGCCTCTTCCTGCTCGTCGTGTGCGGCCTGGGCGCGCTGACGGCCGTCGTCGGACTGATCATCGGCATCGTCGCGGTGGCCAAGAACTCCAACCGCGGCCGCGCCTGGGTGGGCATCGCCCTGAGCGTCCTGACCCTGATCATCGCCGTGGTCCTGCTGGCCTGGCTCTACAGCAAGATCGGTGACTGTGCGAACCTGCCTCCCGAGCTCCAGCAGCGCTGCATCGAGGACAAGTTCGGCGTCCAGACCTGAGCCTGTTCGGCGGAGCGCGCCGCCCCCGGGCCGGTACCGGCCCGGGACGGCGGGGCCCTGGGGGACGGCGCCGGTCCGGGGCGCCGGGCGGGCGGCTACGGCACCGGCAGGTGCTCCGACAGGTCGGCCCGGGCGCCGCTCGCGGCGACCTTCCCGGCCGCCACCGCCTCGGCCCACGCCAGCCGTCCGGTGGCCAGCTCCAGCCAGGTCCGCGCGTCGGTCTCCACCACGTTGGGCGGGGTGCCCCGCGTGTGCCTGGGGCCCGCCACGCACTGCACCGCCGCGTACGGGGGGACGCGGACCTCGACGGTCCGGCCGGGCGCGGCCTCGGCCAGGCGGTCCAGCAGGTGCCGTACGGCGAAGCGCGCGATCTCCCGCTCCGGACGGATCTGCCGCCCGTAGGCCCGCAGGACCACCGGCACACAGGCCGCCAGCAGCGCCGGAAGGTCGCCGGGCCCGTCGTAGGACGGCTCGTCGAGTGCGGTCAGTTGGGCGTCCAGCGCGGCGCGGACCTTGGCGGGATCGGGCTTGTGAGGTGGCACGCACTCCATCATGCCCGTCCGGGGCCACGGCTGATTGCGACATATGGTTCATCACACGGGCAAACGTCGTTCACCGCAGGTTCTACTTGTCCACATAGCGTCTCGGCCGGAACGACCGCGCACACCCTTGGAGGACCCTGTGGCGAACCTGTCGCCGCGCAGACCGCTCCCGCTGCTCATGAGCCCCCACAAGGGTGGACGTAGCGCGCTCACCTGCCAGTTCCGGTGCGGCAACCAGTGCGCCCACGACGTGCTGAACACCAGCGACAACGCCTACTTCGGCGACGTGGTCGCCGAGGCGATGTCCCGGCGGGGCGTGCTGCGGGCCGGCGCGCTCGGCGCGCTCGCGGCCGGCGTGGGGATCGCCACGGCGGCCCCGGCCGCCGCCGACCCGGACCCGGAGGCGGCGCAGGCCGCCCTCTCCGGCGGCGACCGCCACGGCGGCGTCCCCCGCTTCACCGCCGTCCC
>NZ_JBSFPS010000135.1:0-25765 GCF_053588315.1 Streptosporangium sp. NPDC003464
CCCGGCCAGCTCCGCGCCCAGCTCGCGCATCTCTTCGGCGGTCGCCACGATTCTCACTGCTCGATCACTCCTGTCGATCACTCCTGTCGATGGTCACGCCCGCCGGAGCCCCCGGAGCGGCTCCGGTGGGAATGCTCCCGCCCCGGGACCCGGTCTCACCGCTCGGCGCCGCCGGCGGCGCCGTCGGCCGCCGCCCGCTTGAGCAGGTCGCGCAGCGCGTCGTTGACGACGGTGGGCCGCTCCAGCTGCACCAGGTGCGAGCTGTCGGGGACCTCGGTGAACTGGGCGCGGGGCAGCGCCTCCGCCATCGCCCTGCTGTGCTCCACCGGCGTCAGCCAGTCCTTGTCGCCGACCATGATGGAGGTGGGCAGGCCGTCCAGCACCCGCAGCGCGTTCAGCTTGTCGTGCGACATCAGCGCCGGGTAGAAGTCGGCGATCACCTCGAACGGGGTGGAGCGGATCATCGACTCGGCGAAGTCCACCACCGTGGGACTGACGTTCTTGGAGTCGCCGAAGCCCAGATGGCGCAGGGCCAGGAAGGCCACGTCGTTGCCCGCCTCGCGGCCCCGGTCCACCAGGGTGCCGTTACGGCCCAGCACCGACACCGTGCCCGGGGTGATCTTGTGCACCGCCTTGGCCAGCAGCGCGGGCAGGCCCAGCGAGATCTCGGCCAGCTTGCCCGAGGAGGTGGAGATCAGCGCGACGCCCTTGATCCTGTCGCCGAACAGCTCGGGATACCGGTCGGCCAGCGCCATGACCGTCATGCCTCCCATGGAGTGCCCCACCAGCACGCACGGCCCGGGCACCAGCGCGTCGATCACCTCGGCCAGATCGTCGCCGAGCCGGTCGATGGTGGAGTCCTCGGCCGTGGTGCGCGGCGAGCGCCCGTGGGAGCGCTGGTCCCACAGGACCAGCCGGTGGGAGTCGCGCAGGTCGCGCCGCTGGTAGTGCCAGGAGTCGAGGTTGAGGGTGTAGCCGTGGCACAGCACCACGGTCAGCGGGGCGTCCTCGGGTCCGTCCACCTCGGTGTAGAGGGACACGCCGTCGGAGGTGACGACCGTGGCCGGCCGGCCGCGCAGCTCGCCCAGCGGCTCGTTCGCCTCCAGGTCGGGCCGGAGCCTGATGCGGCCGACGGCGTATCGCTTGGCGAGGGCCGCGGCGGCCACTCCCGCTGATGCCACACCGACGATCGCGCCCGCGATTCCGACCCTGCGCCGTGTGGTAGTGCTCATGCGACCCCCTGGGATGCCTCTCACCGGTAAACGCGTGGGACCCGCGAACCGATCCTGGTCACGATCTCATGCGTGATCGTGCCAAGGGAATCCGCCCACTCCTGTGCGGTCGGCTCGCCCTGCGAACCGTCGCCGAACAGGATCACCTCGTCCCCCTCCTCCAGTGGGTCGTCCCCCATGTCGATCACGAACTGGTCCATGCAGACCCGTCCGGCGATCCGCCGCCGCCGGCCACCCGCCAGCACCTCCGCCCGGTTGGTGGCGTGCCGCAGGACGCCGTCCGCATACCCGAGGGGGATCAGGCCAAGCGTGGTCTCGCGATCTGTCACGTAGAGGTGCCCGTAGGACACCCCCGAACCCGCCGGGACCCGCTTGGCCAGCGCGGTCCGCGCCACCAGGGTCATCGCGGGGCGGAGGCCGAAGTCCCCGAGCTCGGGCACGGGGCTCAGGCCGACGACCGCGATGCCCGCCCGGATCATGTCGTAGCGCGCCTGCGGCAGCGTCAGCACCGCCGCCGAGTTGGCGATGTGCCGGAGCACGTGGGAGCCTCCGGCGCCCGCCTTCTCCGCGATGACCAGGGCCTCGTCGAAGACGGCGAGCTGGGCGTCGACGGACGGGTGGCCCGGGATGTCGGCGCAGGCGAAGTGCGACCAGAGCCCGGCGACCTCGACCGTCCCCTCGGCCTGCCGGGCCATGGCACGGTCCACCAGCGCGGGCCATTCGTCGAACGCCGCACCGCCGCGGGTGAGGCCGGTGTCGGCCTTCAGGTGCACCCGGGCGGTCCGGCCCGCGCGGTGGGCGGTCCGGGCGATCTCGTCCACCAGCGCCGGGGTGGCGGCCGACAGCTCCACGTCCTGGGCGACCGCCTGGTCCAGCGGCTCACCGGGCGGGATGATCCATGACAGGATCGGCGCGGTGATCCCCGCGGCCCGCAGCTCCAGTGCCTCACGGATGTAGGCGGTGCCGAGCCGGGTGGCCCCGCCCTCCAGGGCGGCGCGGCCGCAGGCGACCAGCCCGTGTCCGTAACCGTCGGCCTTGACCACAGCCATCGTCTCGGCGCCGGGAGCGTGCTCCTTGAGCAGGGCGATGTTGTCCCGGATCGCCGAGAGGTCCACCCGTGCCTCGGCCGGGTTCATCGGGAAACTCATCTTTTCAGTCTGGCAGGTCAGTCGTCCCCCTGGAGCCGACCGGTGAGTGATTTGATGACTGTGGGTAAGGATTCGACCACGGTCCAGGCTGAGAGCGGGCCGTTCCGCCCCGCCGTTCCGTGCAGGTGGGCGGCGCAGGAGGCCGCGTCGTAGGCGCTGAGTCCCCCGGCCAGCAGCATGCCCGCGAGCCCGGCCAGCACGTCGCCGGTGCCACCGGTGGCCAGCCAGGGGCTGCCGGTGAGATTGATCCTGACCGGCAGCCCCTCCTGGGCGACCAGCGTGGTCGAGCCTTTCAGCAGCACGGTCACGCCCAGCTCCGACGCGGCCCGCCGTACGTGCTCCAGCCGCCGGGCCTCGATCCGCGCCCGCGGCACCTCCAGCAGCCGGGACAGCTCACCCGCGTGCGGGGTGATCAGCACCGGCGCGGCGCGGCGGAGCAGCGACCTGTCCTGGGCGACCAGCGTCAGGCCGTCGGCGTCCACGAGGACCGGGACGTCGCTCGCCAGCACCGAACGGGCGACGGCGAGCGCCTCGGGCCCGGTGCCGAGCCCGGGGCCGAGCACCCACGCCTGCACCCGGCCCACCTCGTCGATCCCCTCGCCCGGCCGCAAGGGCGTGATCACGGCCTCCGGCCAGCGGGCCCGCACCTCGGCCACCGGCTCGGCCACCCCCGCGTAGCGGACCAGGCCCGCCCCCGCCCGGACCGCCCCGCCGACGGCCAGCACCGCGGCGCCGGTGTAGCGGTGGCTCCCGGCGGCGATGCCGACGACGCCCCTGCGGTATTTGTCAGATTCCGCGTCCGGCCTGGGCAGCATCAGCGCCACGTCGGCGCCGGTCAGCGCGGTCGCCTCGGGGTCGGGCAGGCACGGTCCGAGCCCGATGTCGACGAACTCCACCCGGCCCGCGTTCACCGCGCCCGGGTCGACGAGCAGGCCGACCTTGCGGGCGCCGAACGTCACGGTGACGTCCGCCCGGACCGCGGCCCCGTCGACCTGCCCGCTGCCGGCGTCCACGCCGCTCGGCACGTCCACCGCGACCACCGCGCCGGGCGCCTCGCCGGCCAGCTCCGCGAGGGTGGCGTACGGCTCGCGCAGGGGTCCCGACCCGCCGATCCCGACCAGCCCGTCCACGACCAGGTCGGCGGCCTGGATGAGCCCGCGGGCCACCGCGGTGCCCGTCCCGCCCCCGGACGCGGCTCCCGGCGCCTGCGCCCGGCCGTCCGGGGAGTCCGCCCCCTCGCCTCCGGCCGGGGCGCCGTGGAGATCCGTCACGCCGTCCCTGGACGCCGCGTGGTCGCGGAGGTCGGTCACCCGGCCCCCGGCCCGCCGCAGGGCCGCCAGCCCGGCCCCGTGGACCCGCGTCCCGGCGAGGATCGCCTCCACCCTGGCCCCCCGGGACGCGAGGCGCGCCCCGGCGTAGAGGGCGTCACCCCCGTTGTCACCGCTGCCGATCAGCAGCACGACGCGGGAGCCGTACACCCGGCCGAGCATCTTGGCGCAGGTCACCGCGAGGCCGGCGGCCGCCCGCTCCATCAGCGTGCCCTCGGGCAGTCCGGCCATCAGCGCCGCCTCGGCCGCCCTGATCTGATCGGTGGTGTACGCGCTCAGCATGGTTCCGACGCTATCCCCCGCCGATCACCGGCGCGTGCTCCGGCAGGGCCGATCACCCATGCGTCCGGGATGGGCGGGGACGGAGTCGGGGTGGGACGGTCGCCCGCGCGTCCGGGGCGGGCCAGATCCTCCCCCGCGCGTGCCGGGACGGGTCAGCCCTCGGCGATCACGTAGGCGACGGCCACGCCTCCGTCGTGCGTCAGCGACACGTGCCAGCGTGTCACGCCGAGCGCGGCCGCGACCTCGGCGACCCGGCCGCTCACGTGCAGCTCCGGCCGGCCGTGCTCGCCGGTCCGCACCTCGGCGTCCAGGTGGGCCAGCCCCGGGGGCGCGCCGAGCGCCTTGGCCACCGCCTCCTTGGCCGCGAACCGCGCGGCCAGGGACTGCACGGCCAGCACCCGCTCGACGTCGGTGAACAGCCGCGTCCGCAGCGCGGGGGTCCGCTCCAGCGTCGCCTCGAACCGGGCCACGTCCACGACGTCCACGCCGATGCCCACGATCACGGCTCCAGGCTAGCGGAGCCCGCGCGCCGCGGCCCTCCATGGCGGCCGTCCGGAAGGGCCGGCCCGTACGGCGATCCCGATCTCTTCCCACTTTCCCGGACGGGTAATCCAGAGACGTTGTCCACAGGCTGTGGATTACCCGTCCGGGAGGAGGTCACCGGCCCCCACCGCGCTCCGGCGGGCCACCCCGGACCACCCGGACCACGGCGGGCCCAGTCACGCCGGATACGGGTACGGCGGGCAGGGCGGGGCGGACACGGGCACGGCGAAATCTCCGGGCCGCCGGGGACGGCCGCGCCGGACAACACGGGTACGGCGGGGCGGACAGGCACCGCGAGATCCCCGGACCGCCGGGGACGGCCACGGCGAGGACGCCTACTCCACCGTGACGGACTTGGCCAGGTTGCGGGGCTGGTCGACGTCGTGCCCCTTGGCCGCGGCCAGCTCACAGGCGAAGACCTGCAGCGGAACCGTGGCCACCAGGGGCTGCAGCAGCGTCGGCACGACGGGGATGCGGATCAGCGTGTCGGCGTAGGGCTCGACCGCGCCGTCCCCCTCCTCCGCGATGACGATGGTCTTGGCGCCCCTGGCCCTGATCTCCTGGATGTTGGACACGATCTTGTCGTGGATCACCCGCTGGCCCGACGGCGACGGGACGACGACCACGACCGGCAGCCCCTCGTCGATCAGCGCGATCGGGCCGTGCTTGAGCTCCCCCGCGGCGAAGCCCTCGGCGTGCATGTAGGCCAGCTCCTTGAGCTTCAGCGCCCCCTCCAGCGCGACGGGGAAGCCCACGTGACGGCCGAGGAAGAGCACACAGCGCTCGGTCGCCAGCGAGCGGGCCAGCGCGCGGACCGGCTCCACGGTCCCGAGCACTTCCTCCACCTTGAGCGGCATCCGGGACAGGTGGTCGATGATCTGGGAGATCTCGTCGCCGAACTTGGTGCCCCGGGTCTGGGCCAGGTAGAGCGCCACGAGATAGCAGGCCACGAGCTGGGTCAGGAACGCCTTGGTGGAGGCGACGGCGATCTCCGGGCCCGCGTGGGTGTAGAGGACGGCGTCGGACTCGCGCGGGATCGTGGAGCCGTTGACGTTACAGATGGCCAGCACCCGGGACCGCTGCTCGCGGGCGTGCCGTACGGCCATCAGCGTGTCCATCGTCTCGCCGGACTGGGTGATCACGATGATCAGCGTGTCGCGGTTGAGGATCGGGTCGCGGTAGCGGAACTCGCTGGCCAGCTCGACCTCGCACGGCACGCCGGCCCAGTGCTCGATGGCGTATTTCGCGATGAGCCCGGCGTGGTAGGAGGTCCCGCACGCGACCACGATGATCTTGCTGATGTCCCGCAGCTCCTGGTCCGACAGCCGCATCTCGTCCAGTACCAGCCGCCCGTCGGGCCCGATCCGGCCGAGCAGCGTGTCGGCGACCGCCCTCGGCTGCTCGGCGATCTCCTTGAGCATGAAGTAGTCGTGGCCGCCCTTCTCCGCGGCGGAGGCGTCCCAGTCCACGTGGTACTCCCGCGTCCGGGCCGGGTGGCCGTGGAAGTCGGTGACCGTGATCCCCGACGGGCGCAGCTCCACGACCTGGTCCTGGCCGAGCTCGACCGCCTCCCGCGTGTAGGCGATGAACGCCGCCACATCCGAGCCGAGGAAGTTCTCCCCCTCACCGCGTCCGACCACCAGCGGCGAGTTCCGCCGCGCCCCCACCACCACCTCCGGCTCGTCCACCGAGATCGCCAGCAGCGTGAACGCCCCCTCCAGCCGCCGGCACACCCGGCGCATCGCCTCCGCCAGGCCGTCCCCGGACGAGCGCTCCAGCAGGTGCGCCACCACCTCGGTGTCGGTCTCGGAGACGAGCTTGTGCCCGTCGTTCTCCAGCTCGGCCCTGAGCTCGGCGAAGTTCTCGATGATGCCGTTGTGGATGACCGCGATCCGTCCCTCGCAGTCGGTGTGCGGGTGGGCGTTGCGGTCGGTCGGCGCGCCGTGGGTGGCCCACCGGGTGTGCCCGATCCCCGCCGTCGCCGGCGGCGCCGGCCGCGAGGCCAGTCTGGCGCGCAGGTTGACCAGCTTGCCCGCCCGTTTCTCCACGGTCAGCGCCCCGTCGGCCCCGACGAGGGCGACCCCGGACGAGTCGTACCCGCGGTATTCCAGACGGCCGAGCCCCTCGATCGCGACCTCGACGGCCTGCCGCCTGCCGACGTATCCCACGATTCCACACATGGTCAACCCCCTTCGTCATGGGAAAGATCGACCGCCGAGCCTATGGAGAACCCCCTGGAGAACCCAAGAATCCTGCCCGGGATCGGGCAACGCCGTACCCGCCCCGAAGCACTTACGACCGATCAGTAGGCTTCGGGGCTATGGCCAACGGGTGGGACGCGACGCCGTACGTCGAACTGAGCCGGGCGCAGTGGAGCGAGCTCCGCAAGAACACGCCCCTGACGCTCACCGAGGACGAGCTTGAGGAGCTGCGCGGCGTCGACGACCCGATCGACCTGGCCGAGGTCACCGACATCTACCTGCCGCTCACCCGGCTGCTCAACCTGCACTTCACCGGGGCCAGGCAGCGCAGCGCGGCGCTCAACACCTTCCTCGGGGCCAGCCAGCGGCCGGCACCGTACATCCTGGGGGTCGCCGGCAGCGTCGCGGTCGGCAAGTCGACCACCGCCCGGCTGCTGCACACCCTGCTGGCCCGCTGGCCCGAGCACCCCCGGGTGGACCGGATCACCACCGACAGCTTCCTGCACCCGAACAAGGTCCTCGCCGAGAAGGACATCATGCACAGGAAGGGCTTCCCGGACAGCTACGACCGGCGGGCCCTGGTCAGGTTCGTCGCCGACGTCAAAGCCGGCCTGCCCGAGGTGAGCGCCCCCGTCTACAGCCACCTGGAGTACGACATCGTGCCCGGGGCGACCCAGACCGTGCGCCGGCCCGACATCCTCATCGTCGAGGGCCTCAACGTCCTGCAGCCCGCCCCGCCCACCGCGCTGGCGGTCAACGACTACTTCGACTTCTCCATCTACGTCGACGCCAAGGTCGAGCACATCCGCGACTGGTACGTCGACCGCTTCCACAAGCTCCGCCGCACGGCCTTCGAGGACCCCAAGTCCTACTTCAGGCACCTCGCCGAGCTGTCGGACGCCGAGGCGACCGAGTTCGCCAGGAACGTGTGGCGCGACATCAACGAGCGCAACCTCGTGGAGAACATCGCCCCCACCCGGGGCAGGGCCGGCCTGGTGCTGCACAAGGGCGCCGACCACTCGATCCGGCGGGTGCGGCTGCGCCGCGTCTGACCCCGGCGCACGCCCCGGACCGGGCCCTGCGGGGTGCCCCGGCGGCCGCGGCCTACGGGAAGCGGGCGACGAAGCGGCGTTGCCAGGGCGTCTCGACGGCGTGTGGAGCGTAGTGCTCGCGGACGTAGGCGACCGCCTCGCCGCCGGGGACCCCGTCGAGTACGGCGAGGCAGGCCAGGGCCGTGCCGGTGCGCCCCTGCCCGCCGGCGCAGGCGATCTCGACGCGTTCGGACCCGGCCCGCGCCAATGCCTCGCGCAGCGCGTCGGCGGTCGCCACGCGGTCGGACGGCAGCCAGAAGTCGGGCCAGCGCAGCCAGCGGCTCTCCCAGGCGACGGGCGGTGGCCGGCGGCCCAGCAGGTAGAGCGCGAAGGCGGGCTCCGGACCCTGCGGCAGCGGCCGCCTCAGTCCCCGGCCGCGGACAAGCCGTCCCGAGGGCAGCCGTAGCACACCCGGCGCCGCAGGCTCCCATGTAGCGATCATGGTGCGAGCGTAACCGCCCCGCCCGTCGCCGGTCAGGCGGTTTTCCGCGGATCCCCGGGGGCCGCGGGCCGGTCCCCGGGCTCCGGTGAGCGGCGGATCACGACCTAGGGTTGGCTCCGTGCTGCATCTACGTGTGATCAGTCCGGCGGAGCTGACGGACGACGTCCTGGAGCTGCTCGACGGCGCCGTGGGGGTGGTCAACCTGGTCCTGCTCCCCGGCGCGGCCCGCTCCCCCAAGGGCGACCTGGTCCAGTTCGACGTCGCGCGGGAGGCCGCCAACGAGGTGATCGAGCGGCTCCAGCGGCTCGGCCTGTGGGCGGAGGGCTCCATCGCGGCCGAGCAGGTCGACCTGTCGCTCTCGGAGGCGGCCGACCGCGCCGAGCGGGAGGCGCCGGGCGAGGGGGACGACGCCGTGGTCTGGGCGGAGTTCGCCCGGCGGGTCAGCGACGACTCCCGGCTCACCTGGGCCTTCCTGGCGTTCCTGGCGATCGCCACCCAGATCGCGGCGATAGGCGTGATCGTCAACTCGCCGGTCCTCATCGTCGGCGCGATGGTGCTGGGGCCGGAGTTCGGGGCGATCGCGGCCGTCTGCTTCGGTCTGCTCCGGGGCGACCGGCGGCTGATCGGCACCGCCCTCCGCACGCTGGCCGTCGGCTTCGCGGCCGCCGTCGCGGTCACCTTCGCCTGCGCGCTGGTCTCGCGCGGGCTGGGCTGGATCGAGCCGTCCAGCCTGACCGGCCACAAGGAGATCGAGTTCATCGTCAAACCCGACAGGTGGTCCTTCATCGTGGCGCTGCTCGCCGGGGCGGCCGGGGTGCTGTCGGTCACCGCGGGCAAGTCCTCGGCCCTGGTCGGCGTGTTCATCTCGGTGACCACGGTCCCCGCCGCCGGATACTTCGCGGTCGCCGCGGCGCTGTCCCGCTGGGACGACATGGCGTGGTCGGTCGCCCAGCTCGGGGTGAACATCGCGGGCATGGTCATCTCCGGCACCGTGACGTTGATCGCCCAGCGGGCCTACTGGTCGAGGTTCGGCGTGCGGCTCCCGCTCCGGCGGCCGGGCGGCCCCGGGCCCGGGTAGGAGCCCGGCCCGCCCTTGCGGATGAGGGGCGGCTCCTTCGCGGGGCGGAGGAATCCGCGCCATCCGGTAGGTAGTGTCCGACCATGACTATCCTCGCCACCGAGGGACTGACCAGACGTTTCCCCCGGGTGACGGCACTGGACCGGCTCACCGTCACCGTCGATCCCGGCGTGACCGGCCTGGTCGGCGCCAACGGCGCGGGCAAGTCCACGCTGATAAAGATCCTGCTGGGCCTGCTCGAACCCTCCGCCGGAGGCGCCCAGGTGCTCGGCATGGACGTCACGACCCACGGCGCCGAGATCCGCCGGGCCGTGGGTTACATGCCCGAGCACGACTGCCTGCCGCCGGACCTGTCCGCCACCGAGTTCACCGTGCACATGGCCCAGATGTCGGGCCTGCCACGCACCGCGGCCCGGGAGCGCGCCGCCGACGTGCTGCGCCACGTGGGACTTTACGAGGAGCGCTACCGCGCGATGGGCGGCTACTCGACCGGCATGAAGCAGCGGGTCAAGCTGGCCCAGGCCCTGGTGCACGATCCGCGCCTGGTCCTGCTGGACGAGCCCACCAACGGCCTCGACCCGCAGGGCCGCGACGAGATGCTCGCGCTGATCCGCAGGATCGGCACCGAGTTCGGCATCAGCGTGCTGGTCACCTCCCACCTGCTGGGCGAGCTGGAGCGGGTCTGCGACCACGTCATCGTCATCGACGGCGGCAGGCTGCTGCGCTCGTCGTCCATCTCCGAGTTCACCCAGAACACCCAGACCGTGGCCGTGGAGGTCGAGGAGGGTCAGGAGGCCCTGGCGGCGCGCCTGGCCGAGCTGGGCGAGACCGTCACCGTCCACGGCCGGATGCTCCTGGTCGGCATCCGGGCGCCGGAGACCTTCGACACCCTCCGCGACGCCGTCTGCGATCTCAACCTCTGTCTCGTCCGCATGGAGCAGGGCCGCCAGCGCATCGAGGACGTCTTCAGGGAGCCGGTCAATGTCTGAGCCGACGGGTGTCATCCACGACATCGGATACCGCCACTACGAGGGGGTGCGGCTCGGCCGCGCCCACGCCGCCGTGTCGCTGGCCGTGCACAGCCTGCGCGGGGTGTTCGGACTGGGCCGCACCGCCCGCTCGAAGATCATTCCGTTCCTGCTCGCGGGCGTCATGATGCTCCCCGCGGTCGTCTCCATCGCCGCCATGGCGCTGATCAAGCAGGAGGTGATCGGCTACACCGCCTACGCGGTCACCATGCAGGCCGTACTGGCGATCTTCCTCGCCTCGCAGTCCCCATACGCGGTCGCGCCCGACCTGCGCTTCCGCGTGCTGCCGCTCTACCTGTCGCGCCCGGTGACGCTGGCCGACTACGTCGGGGCGAAGCTGGCGGCGATGGCCGTGGCGATGTTCCTGCTGCTGGCGGTCCCGCTCACCGTGCTGTTCGTCGGCGAGGTGGTCATCGACCTGCCCGGGCCGGCGCACACCACCGCCTACCTGACCGGCATGGCCGGGGCCGTCGCCTACGCCGTGCTGCTGTCCTGCCTCGGCGTGGCCATCGCCTCCTTCACCCCCAGGCGCGGTCTGGGGGTGGCCTCGGTCATCGCCTTCTACCTGCTCACCTCGGCCGTCTCCACCGTCGTCGCCGCGACGATGGAGTCGGTGAACAACTACACCGCCGCCGCGTGGGCCTGGATGATCAACCCGTTCTTCCTCGTCGACGCCGCGGTGCAGGTGGGGATCTTCGGCGCGGCCCCCGCGGCGCCCACCACCTACCCGACGGGGGCGGGCGTGGCGGCGTCGATCCTGATACTGCTCGGGCTGATCGCGCTGTCGGTGACCGCCCTGATCCTGCGCTACCGGAAGGCGGCCGCGCGATGAGAATCGAACTGGCCCAGGTCTCACGCTGGTACGGCAACGTGGTCGCCGTCAACGACGTCACCATGACCATCGGCCCGGGCGTCACCGGCCTGCTCGGCCCCAACGGCGCGGGCAAGTCCACGCTGCTGCACATGATGGCCGGCTTCCTGGCCCCCTCCGGCGGCACGGTGACCCTGGACGGCACGAAGATCTGGCGCAACCACGAGGTCTACCGCTCGATCGGCCTGGTCCCCGAGCGGGAGGCCGTCTACGGCTTCCTCACCGGCTGGCAGTACGTGCTGTCCAGCGCCAGGCTCCACCGCCTGCCCAACCCCGACGACGCCGCGCGCAAGGCGCTGGCCATGGTCGAGATGGAGCCGGCCAAGGACCGCAGGGTCGAGACCTACTCCAAGGGCATGCGCCAGCGCGTCAAGGTCGCCGCCGCGCTCGTGCACGACCCGGAGGTGCTCCTGCTCGACGAGCCGTTCAACGGCATGGACCCGCGCCAGCGGCTGCACCTGATGGACCTGATCGGCGCCATGGGCACCGCGGGCAAGACCATCCTGTTCAGCTCGCACATCCTGGAGGAGGTGGAGCGGGTCGCCCAGCACATCGAGGTCCTGGTCGCCGGCCGGCACGCCGCCTCCGGTGACTTCCGCGAGATCCGCCGCAGGATGACCGACCGGCCCCACGTGTTCCGGGTCCGCTCCAGCGACGACCGCCGCCTGGCCTCGGCCCTGATCGCCGACGCCTCCTCGGGGTCGGTCTCGCTCACCGGGGCCGGCCTGGAGGTGCAGGCCGTCGACTTCCGCCGGTTCACCTGGCTGCTGCCCCGGATCGCCCGGGACAGCGGCGTGCGGGTCTGGCAGATCTCCCCGGCCGACGAAGACCTGGAGAGCGTCTTCTCCTACCTGATCAACAGGAGCAGCTGACCATGAACGGTGTCATCGCCGGAATCTCCTACCGGGCGCTGCTCGGCCGCCGGCGGGTCTGGCTGCTGGTCATGCTGCCGCTGGTGCTGATCGGGCTGGCCCTGCTCCTACGGCTGATCGACAGCGGGGGCGAGAACGCCACGGTCACGCTCATGCGGACCTTCGCCGTCGGTACCATGCTGCCGCTGCTGGGCCTGATCGCGGGGACCGGCGTGATCGCGCCCGAGATCGACGACGGCACGATCATCCACCTGCTGGCCAAGCCGATCTCCCGCCCGGTCATCGCGCAGACCAAGTTCCTGGTCGCCGCCTCGGTCCTCGCGCTGTTCGCCGCCGTGCCGACGTTCGTGGCGGCCTACCTGCTGGTCGGCCTCGAATCCGGGATCGCCTACGGCTTCGCCCTCGGCGCCCTCGTCGGCGGCATCGCCTACGCCGCGGTGTTCATGCTGCTGGGTGTGCTCACCCGCCACGCGGTGACGATCGGCATCGCCTACGCGCTGGTCTGGGAGGGCGTGGTGGGCAACTTCGTCCCCGGGGCCCGCAGGTTCTCCATCCAGCAGTGGGCCCAGTCGGTCGCCGACCAGCTGTCGTCCTCACCGTTCCTCACCACCGAGATCACGCTCGGCTTCGCCGTACCCGCGCTGCTGGCCGTCACCGTCGGCGCCGTCGTCTGGGCCGGCCAGCGTCTGCGGAGCTTCTCCCTCACCGGCGACGAGTGACCGCGCGTGCGCCCTCCGCCGCGGGGGCGCACGCGCACGGCCCGGCCGGGGCCGACCGTGCTCGGAGCGGCCGGGGCGGACCGTGCTCGGAGCGGCCGGACCCCGGGTGTGACGGCGGGGCCCGGGATCCGGGGGCTCCGGGGACGGGTCGTCACGAGGGCGACCGCCGGCAGCGGTCGCGGAGCCTGGCGAGGAGGCCGGTCCGCAGCCCGAACGCCACCAGGATCAGCGTCCCGGCCGCCGCCAGGAGATACCAGGGCCGGAGGGCCGCCGGCACGGCCGCTCCGTGGGCGGCGGCGGCCGCCGCCGCGGCGCCGGCCGGCAGCTCGTCGGAGTGGGTGGCGCAGACGATCGGCCGGTCGGCCGCCTCGGTGCTCGCGCAGGCGACGGTGGCCAGGCGCAGCAGGTCGTCCGGCGTGGCCTGCACCTCCGCGGTGGTGTGGAAGGCGGTGTCCTTGCCCGCCTTCAGGTCGACGGTCCAGACGACCCGCCCCGGCTCCGCCTCGCCGTGGCGGTCGGCCGACAGGAGCTTCAGCCCGGCCGGCAGGCTCTGCGTCAGCCGCAGGTCGTCCGCGTCGGTCGTGCCGGTGTTGCGGACGGTCACGGTGTAGCTGAGCCGGTCCCCCTGCCGGGCGCTGGTGCGGCCGTTGTCGACGCTGATGCTCAACGTGGGGGCCGTCCCGGCGGTCTCTCCGCCCCGGCCCTCGCCCCGGCCCTCGCCCGGGGACGGCCTGTGCGGGGACGCCACCGCCGCGGGTGCGGCGAGGGCGACGAGGATGAGGACGAGGGCCGCGCCGGCTCCGCGGCCGGCGGCGCGCCGTACGG
The DNA here is from genome assembly GCF_053588315.1 of Streptosporangium sp. NPDC003464. Lineage (NCBI taxonomy): Bacteria > Bacillati > Actinomycetota > Actinomycetes > Streptosporangiales > Streptosporangiaceae > Streptosporangium > Streptosporangium sp. NPDC003464. The sequence goes on from NZ_JBSFPS010000135.1 coordinate 13,661, forward strand.
CTCCGCCGGGACGGTTGTCTGCCATGGCTTCTCCTTCGCGTTGCTCACGGACTCGGGTTACTCGGGGACTCGGGTCACTGGGGGCCCGGGGCTCACGGGCTCCGGACTCACCGGCTCCGGACTCACGGGCTCGGATCTCGGGACCCGGGGCTCGGGTCTCGGGGACCGGCGGGCGCGGTGGCGCGGTGGCGCGGTGGGCACCGTGCGCGCGGTGGGACGTCGGCGGCGGGTCATCTGGCCGTCACGACGTAGTCGATCGTCGCCGTGTAGCGGCCGGACGGCACGAAGGGGATGTCGACCTCGTAGTCGTTGCTGAGGCCGTCCCCGCCCGGCGCCGACGGGAGCGACTGCCCGTACACGAGCACCGGGTCGGTGGTGGACAGGGATCGGAAGGCCGAGGTGCCGTGCTCGCGCACGCGCAGGTTGGCGATCGGGATGCGGGTGCTCTCGCCGGGCCGTACCGGGACGAGCTCGGCGGCCGTCGCCCGCGCCGTGACGGTGTAGCCGTCGACGCTGTTGGTGACGACCGTCATCGTCACCACGTCCTCGCCCCGCACGGTCGTGTCCGGCAGGCCGGTCAGCGTGAATCCGTCGGTCAGCCCGGCGATGGTGATGCTGGTGGCCGTCACGGGGAGCACGACGGAGCAGCGCGGGTCGGTGCCGCCGGCCGGGCAGGTGCTGCCGGTGGAGGCCGAGGTGACCCGGTTGCCGAGCTCCGTGTCCCCGGTGGCCGGGTCGGCGACGGTCACGCTGAAGGTGACGACCGCGCTGGCGTCCACGGGCAGCGCGCCCGTCCAGGTCAGCACGGGCTCGGCGTAGACGACGGTGCCGGTGGTGGCGGTCGCGTCGCCGTTGTAGGCCGCGTCGTCCAGCACCCCGGCCAGCGAGTCGGCGAAGGCGGCGGCGTCGTAGGGCGCCTCGCCGGTGTTCGTGGCCGTGATCGTGTAGTGGACGGTGCCGCCCGTGACGACGTCGCCGCTGGTGTCGGCGGCCTTGGTGATGCTGAGCTCCGGGGTCAGGACGGTGACGGTCACCGTGCAGCGCGGGCCGGTCCCGCCGGCCGGGCAGGTCGAACCGGGCGCGGTGGAGACGGCGGTCCCGGTCAGCGCCTTGTCGCCCCGGACGGGGTAGGCCACGGTGACCGAGTAGGTGACCGTCACCGTGGCGCCGACCGCGAGGTCGCCGGTCCAGGTCAGCACCGGCTCGGTGAAGGTGACGGTGCCGGTGGTGGCGGTCGCGTCGCCGTTGTAGACCGCGTCGTCCAGCATCTCCGCGAGCAGGCCGGTGATCGTGGCCCCGGGCTGGTCGGTCTCGCCGGTGTTGGCGGCGGTGACCGTGTAGCGGACGGTGCCGCCCGCGACGGCGGTCCCCCGGTCGGCGGTCTTGGTGACCGTCAGTTCCGGCACGAGCAGGCGGACGAGCGTGGCGCACGCCGGCGCGGTGCCACCGGCTGGGCAGGTGCTCCCCGGGGCGTCCGAGGTGACGGCGTTGCCGAGGACCTTGTCGCCGGTGACGGCGGCATTCACCGTGACGGAGTAGGTGATCGTGGCGCTCGCCCCGACCGCGAGGTCCCCGGTCCAGGTCAGCACCGGCTCGGCGTAGGCGAGGACCCCGGTGGTGGCGACGGCGTCGCCGCCGTAGGCCGCGTCGTCGAGCAGGCCCTCCAGCGCGTCGGTGACGCTCACCCCGGTGTACGGCGTCTGCCCGGTGTTGGTGATCGTGATCGTGTAGCCGACCGTGCCGCCGGGAGTGGTGGTCGGGGTGCCGGCGGTCTTGGCGATGTCCAGGGCGGGGATCAGCACGGTGACGGTCGCGCTGCAGGCGGGGTCGGTGGAGCCCACCGGGCAGGTGCTGCCCGGCGCCGAGGAGGCGACGGCATCGGTCATGATCCTGTCCCCGGTGTCGGGGTCGTCGGCGGTGACCGTGTAGGTGACGGTCACCGTCTCGCCGACCGCGAGGTCCCCGGTCCAGGTCAGCACCGGCTCGGCGTAGGCGAGGACCCCGGTGGTGGCGACGGCGTCGCCGCCGTAGGCGGCGTCGTCCAGCACCCCGGCCAGCACGTCGCTGACGCTGATGCCGGTGTAGGCGGTCTGGCCGGTGTTGGCGACCGTGACCGTGTGGCGCACGGTGCCGCCGGGGGTCGTGGTCGCCCGGTCGGCGACGGTGGAGACGGCCAGGCCGGGGATCAGGACGGTCACCGTCGGGGCGCAGGCCGGGTCCGTGGTGCCCGCCGGGCAGGTGCTGCCCGGCGCGCCCGACGTGGCGGTGCCGGTGAGCCGCCTGTCGCCGGTGTCGGGGATGTCGACGGTGACCGAGTAGTCGATGGTCGCCGACTCCCCGACCGCGAGGTCCCCGGTCCAGGTCAGATCGGTCCCGGCGAAGGTGACCGTGCCGGTCGTGGCGGCCGCGTCGCCGCCGTAGGCCGCGTCGTCCAGCACCCCGGCCAGCGCGTCGGTGACGCTCGCCCCGGTGTACGGCGTCTGCCCGGTGTTGGTGACGGTGATCGTGTAGCCGACCGTCTCACCGGGTGTGGCGGTGACGGTGTCGGCGACTTTGACGATCCTCAGGGCCGGGACGAGCACGGTGACGAGCGTGGTGCACGCCGGGGCGGACCCGGTGGACGGGCAGGTGCTGCCCAGGGTGTCGGAGACGACCCGGTTGACGATCCGCTTGTCGCCCGGGTCGGGGTCGCGCGTGGTGACCGAGTAGGTGATCGTGGCGCCCGCCCCGACCGCGAGGTCGCCGGTCCAGGTCAGGTCGGATCCGGCGAAGGTGACCGTACCGGTCGTGGCGGTCGCGTCGCCGTTGTAGACCGCGTCCGGGAGCACCCGGGTGAGGCGGTCGGTCACCGTCGCCCCGGTGTACGGCGTCTGGCCGGTGTTGGCGACCGTGACCGTGTAGGTGACCGTGCCGCCGGGCGTGACCGTGGTCCTGTCCGCGCTCTTGGAGACGGACAGGACCGGGGTCAGCACGGTCACGGTCGCGCCGCAGGCCGGGTCGGTGCTCCCGGCGGGGCAGTTGGTCCCCGGGGTGTCGGAGGTCAGGACGGCGGTCAGCGCCTTGTCGCCCGGGTCCGGGTTCCGCACCGTCGCCGAGAAGGTGACGGTGACGGTCTGGCCGACCGCGAGGGGGCCCTGCCACCGGGCCTGGCCGCTGCCGGGCACGAAGGTGAGGTTGCCCGCCGAGGCCGTCCCGTCGCCGTTGTAGGTCGCGTCGTCGAAGACGCCGGCCAGCAGGCCGTCCACGACGGCGTCGCTGTAGGGCGTCTGCCCGGTGTTGGCGATCGTGACCGTGTAGCCCACCACCCCGGCCGGGACGGCCGTGGCGGCGTCCGCCGAGGTCGTGATCGTGATCTTGGAGGTCAGGACCTCGTTGGAGCAGCGGGGGTCGGAGCCGCCGGCCGGGCAGGTGGTGCCCGCGGTGGTGGAGGTCACCGCGCTGGTCAGCCGCTGGTCGCCGGCGCCCGGGGCGGCGGCGGTGACGGTGACGGTGTAGGTGACGGTGGCCCCCTGGCCCGGGGCGAGGCCGCCGGTCCAGGTCAGGGTCTGGCCGGCGAAGGAGAGCGAACCGGTCGTGGCCGTCGCGTCGCCGTTGTAGACCGCGTCGTCCAGCACGCCCGCCAGCGCGTCGGTGAATGTGGCGGCGGCGAAGGGGACCTGCCCGGTGTTGGTGGCTCTCACCGTGTAGGTGACCGTGCCGCCGGGCGTGGTCGAGGCCCGGTCGGCGGTCTTCACGATCGTCAGCGCCGGGGTGAGGAGCACGACCCTCGCGCTGCACGCCGTGTTCCCGCTGGCGGGCGGGCAGGTGCTGCCGGCGTCGGCGGACACCGCCGAGTTGGTCAGGAGCTTGTCCCCGGCGCTGGGGGCCTCCGCGGTGACGGTGTAGGCGACGGTCGCGCTCGCGCCGACCGCCAGGTCGCCGGTCCAGGTCAGGGTCTGGCCGGCGAAGGAGACCGAACCGGTGGTGGCCGTCGCGTCGCCGTTGTAGACCGCGTCGTCCAGCACGCCCGCGAGCGAGTCGGTGACGGTGGCGCCGCTGTAGGGGGTCTGGCCGGTGTTGGCGACCGTGACCGTGTAGGCCACGGGACCTCCGGGGACGGCGGCGCTCCGGTCGGCGGCCTTGGTGACCGTCAGCTCGGGGACCAGCACGTTGACGACGACGGTGCAGCCGGGAGCGGTCGCCACGGGGCAGGAGCTGCCCTGCGCCGTGGAGACCGCGGTGAGGGGGATCACCCGGTCGCCCTGGTCGGGGTTGTTCACCGTGACGCTGCCGGTCAGCGTGACGCTGCCGCCCACGGGGATGTTCCCGGCCCAGGTCAGCCCGTCCAGGCCCAGCGACAGCGATCCGGACGTGGCGGCCTGGTCGCCGTTGGGGACGGCGTCGTCGAGGCCGTCCACTCCGTTGAACAGGACGCTGATCCCGTTGTACGGCGTCTGCCCGGTGTTGGACATCACCGTGGTGTAGTGCACCACGTCGCCCGGTCTCACGGTCGGCGCGTCGGCCGTGGTCACGATGGACAGCCTGGCCACGGTCACCGTGGCCGTGCAGCGCGGGTCGTCGCTGCCCACCGCGCAGTTGCCGCCCGGCGACGCCGACACCAGGGTGTTGGTGAGGATGTCGTCACCCGCGCCCGGGGAGCCGGCCGTCACCGAGTAGGTGACCGTGGTCGATCCGTCCGCCGGGACGTTCCCGGTCCAGCTCAGGAGCGGGCCGACGACGGTGACGAGGCCCGTTCCGGCCGTGGCGTCGCCGTTGTAGGCGGCGTCGTCCAGCGCCCCGGCGAGCTCGTCGGTGAACGCCGCGCCGGTGTAGGGGGTGAGCCCGCTGTTGCTGATCGTGATGGTGTAGGTGACCACCTGGCCCTGCGCGGCCGAACGGGTGTCGGCGGACTTGTCGAACGTCAGCGTCGTCGCCTGGGTGACCGGGACCCGGGCCGTGCAGCGCGGGTCGTCCCCGCCGGCGGGGCAGGTGGTGCCGGGGGTCGTGGAGGTGACCGTGCTCGCCAGGTCCCGGTCGCCGGTCACCGGGTTGTCGACGGTGACCGTGTAGGTGATCGTCGCGCTCGCCCCCACGGCCAGGTCGCCGGTCCAGGTCAGGTCGGTCCCGGCGAAGGAGACCGAACCCGTGGTGGCCGTCGCGTCGCCGTTGTGGACCGCGTCGTCCAGCACGCCCGCCAGCGCATCGGTGAACGACGCCCCCGTGTAGGGGAGCTGCCCGGTGTTGGCGGCCGTGATCGTGTAGGTGATCGTGCTCCCCGGCACCGCCGACGTGGGGCTGACGCCCTTGGTGATCGTCAGGGCGGGGACGAGGACGATCACGTTGCCGGTGCACCTCGGGTCACCGCTCGCCGGGGCGCAGTTGCCGCCGGTGGTGGGCGAGGAGATCGTGCCGGCCAGGTTCCTGTCGCCGGGGTCGGGGTCGCGGACGGTGACCGTGTAGGTGATCGTCGCGCTCTCCCCGACCGCCAGGTCGCCGGTCCAGCTCAGGTCGGTCCCGGCGAAGGAGACCGAACCCGTGGTGGCCGTCGCGTCGCCGTTGTAGACCGCATTGTCCAGCACGCCCGCCAGCGCGTCGGTGAACGACGCCCCCGTGTAGGGGGTCTGCCCCGAGTTGGTGACGGTGACCGTGTATCCGACGGTGCCGCCCTGGACCGTGGTGCCGGTGTCGGCGGCCTTGGTGATCGTCAGACCGGGGACCAGCACGTCGAGGTGGGCCGTGCAGCGGGGGTCGGAGCCGCCCGCGGGGCAGGTGTTGCCCGGCGCGTCGGAGACCAGCGTCCCGGTCAGGACCCGGTCGCCCGTCGGCGGGTTCTTGACCGTCAGGGTGCCGGTGATGGTGACGACGCCTCCGACGGGGATGTTCCCGGTCCAGGTGATGCGCGTGGCGTCGAGGACGAGGGTGCCCGAGCCGGCGACCTGGTCGCCGTTGGGGATGGCGTCGTCGACGGTGCCGGCGGTGGCGCTGAAGACCCTGATCCCGGTGTAGGGGACCTGGCCGGTGTTGGTGAAGGTGGCGTTGAGGCGGACCACCGAGCCGGGGGCCGCGCCGGTCTGGGCGTAGCTCTGCTCCAGCACGAGGCGGGCCACCGGGACCGAGACGGCGCACCTGGGGTCGGTGCTCCCGGCCTGGCAGTTGCTCCCCCGCGCCGCTGAGACGGCGGTGCTCGCGAGCAGCGCGTCACCGGGGTCGGGGTCGCGCACCGTGACCGAGTAGGTGATCGTCGCGCTCGCCCCCACGGCCAGATCACCGGTCCAGCTCAGGTCGGTCCCGGCGAAGGAGACCGAACCGGTCGTGGCGGTCGCGTCACCGTTGTAGACCGCGTCGTCCAGCACGCCCGCCAGCAGGTCGGTGACGGCCGCGCCGGCGTAGGGCGTCTGCCCCGAGTCGGTGACGGTGAGCGTGTAGCGGACGGTGGAGCCGGGCGCCGCCGTGGAGGCGTCCGCGCCGGCGACGACGGTCAGCTCCGGCACCAGGACGGCCACCGACGTGGCGCACCGGGTGTCCGCGCTCCCGGCGGGGCAGTTGCTCCCCTGCACGGAGGAGACCGCGACGGTGTCCAGCCGCCGGTCTCCGGGGTCGGGGTCGCGCACCGTGACCGAGTAGGTGATCGTCGCGCTCTCCCCCACGGCCAGGTCGCCGGTCCAGGTCAGCGTGGGGCCGGTGACGCCGGCCGAGCCGGTCGTGGCGGCCGCGTCGCCGTTGTAGGCGGCGTCGTCCAGCACCCGGGCCAGCGACTGGGTCACCTGGGCGCCGGTGTAGGGGGTCTCCCCCGTGTTGACGACCGTGATCGTGTGAGTGACCGTGCCGCCCGGCGTGACCGTCTGGGCGTCGACGGCGTCGGTGATCGTCAGGGCCGGGACCAGGACGGTGACCACGGTGAAGCAGCCGGGTGAGGTCGCGCCGATGACCGGGCAGGTGCCGCCGGGCGCGGCGGAGGTGATGGAGGTCCGCAGGACCTTGTCGCCGGTGACCGTGCCGTTCACCGTGACCGAGCCGGTGATGGTGACCGTCGCGCCGACCGCGATGTCCCCGGTCCATATGATCGTGCCGTCCGGGGCCAGGCTGAGGCTGCCCGCGTCGGCGGTGAGGTCTCCGTTGTAGGTCGCGTCGTCGAGCAGGTCGGTGATGTCGAATCTGGCGCTGACGCCGGTGTACGGGGTCTGCCCGGTGTTGGCCAGCGTGACCGTGTACGGCACGACGTCTCCGGGGACCGTCGTCGACGCGTCCGTGGCGGTGGTGATCGTCAACTGCGGGACGAGGACCGTCACGGCGGTGGCGCAGCCGGGGTCGGCGCTCCCGGCCGGGCAGTTGCCGCCGGCGGCCGGCGAGGTGACCAGGTTGGCGAGCGTCCTGTCTCCGGGGTCGGGGTCGCGCACCGTGACCGAGTAGGTGATCGTCGCACTCGCCCCCACGGCCAGGTCGCCGGTCCAGGTCAGCGTGGAGCCGGTGACGCCGGCCGAGCCGCTGGTCGCCGCGGCGTCGGCGTTGTAGGTCGCGTCGTCCAGCACGCCGGCCAGCGCGTCGGTGACCGTCGCGGCGGTGTACGGCGTCTGCCCGGAGTTGGTGACCGCGATCGTGTAGCGCACGACGGATCCGGGGGTCGTGGTCGAGGTGTCGGCCGCCTTGGCGACGGTCAGGCGGGGGACCAGGACCGAGACGCTGGTCGAGCACGCGGGTGCCTGGTTGCCCGGCGGGCAGGTGTTCCCCGGCGCGGTGGAGACGATGGAGGTCCGCAGGGTCCTGTCGCCGGGGTCGGGGTCCCGGACCGTGACCGACCCGGTGACGGTGACCGTCTCCCCGAGCGCGAGGTCGCCGGTCCAGGTGACGGTGCCGTCGGGGTTGAGTACGGCGCTGCCCGACGTCGCGGCGGGGGCGCCGTTGAACGTGGCGTCGTCCAGCACGCCCGCCAGGGAGGCGGTGAAGCCCGTCGCGGTGTACGGCGTCTGCCCGGTGTTGGCGGCTGTGAACGTGTAGCGCACGACCGATCCGGGGGTCGTGGTGGTGACGTCCGCGCTGCTGGTGATCGCCAACGCCGGGACCAGGACGGTGACCGTCGCGGCGCACTGCGGTCCGGGGTTCCCCGGCGGGCAGGTGCTGCCCGGGGTGCCGGACAGGACCGTGCCGGTCAGGCTGCGGTCGCCGGGGTCGGGGTTGCGCACCGTGACCGTGTAGGTGACGGTCGTGCTCGCGCCGACCGCGAGGTTCCCGGTCCAGGTCAGCGTGGAGCCGGCGGACGACAGGGCGCCGCTGGTCGCGGTCGCGTTGCCGTTGTAGACGGCGTCGTCCAGCACGTCCGCCAGCGCGTCGGTGAAGGTCGCCCCGGTGTAGGCGGTCTGGCCGTTGTTGGTGGCCGTGACGGTGAAGCGGACCGTCCCGCCGGGCGTCGCCGTCGTGACGTCGGCGGTCTTGACGATGGACAGCCCGGCGACGGTCACCGTGGCGGAGCAGCGGGAGTCGGCGCCGCCGGCCGGGCAGGTGCTGCCGACCGTCGGCGAGGTCACCACGTTGGCCAGCACCTTGTTGCCGGTGTCGGGGCTGTTCACCGTGACCGAGTAGGTGATGGTGACGGTCGCGCCGGCCGCCACGTCGCCGGTCCAGGTCAGGGTCTGGCCGGCGAAGGAGAGCGAACCGGTGGTGGCCGTCGCGTCCCCGTTGTAGACCGCGTCGTCCAGCACGCCCGCCAGCGCGTCGTTCACCGTGACGCCGGTGAAGGCGCTCGGCCCGGTGTTGTCCACGGTGATCGTGTAGCCGACCGTGCCGCCGGCGACCGCCGAGGAGGTCCCGGCCGTCTTGACGATGACCAGGGGACCGACCGTGACGACCAGCGTCGCCGGCCTGGCGGCGCTCTGGCCGTTGGCGTCGACCACCTGGAAGGTGACCGGGTAGCTGCCCACCGTGGTCGGGGTGCCCGACAGCACGCCGGTGGCGGCGTTCAGGGTCAGCCCCGGCGGCAGACTCCCCGCACCGACCGACCACGTGTACGGCCCGACGCCGCCGCCGACGGTCAGCGGGATGCTGTAGGCCACCCCGGCCTGCGCGGCCGGCGGCGCGGGGAAGGTGAACGACGGCTGGGCCACGATCGTCAGGCTCACGGCCTCGGTGTCGCTCTGGTCGCGGGCGTCGACCACCCGGGCGGTGAAGGAGTAGGTGCCCGCCGTGGTCGGGGTGCCCGACAGCACGCCGGTGGCGGCGTTCAGGGTCAGCCCCGGCGGCAGACTCCCCGCACCGACCGACCACGTGTACGGCGCGGTGCCCCCGCCGACGGTCAGCGGGACGCTGTAGCCGACGCCTGCCTCCCCGCCCGGCGGCGTGGGGAAGGTGAACGACGGCTGCGGCGCGATGACCAGGGTGACCGCCCGGGTGGTGCTCACGTTGCCGGCGTCGACCAGCCGGGCGGTGAAGGAGTAGGTGCCCGCCGTGGTCGGGGTGCCCGACAGCACGCCGGTGGCGGCGTTCAGGGTCAGCCCCGGCGGCAGGCTCCCCGCACTGACCGACCACGTGTACGGCGCGGTGCCCCCGCCGACGGTCAGCGGGACGCTGTAGGCCACGCCGGCCTCCCCGGCCGGCGGCGCGGGGAAGGTGAAGGCGGGCGGGGAGTTGGGGGTGGCGGCGGCCGAGCGCTCGGACGGCTGGCCGGGGCCGGCCGCGTTCACGGCGGCCACGGTGAAGGTGTAGGCGGTCCCCGGGGTCAGGCCGGTGACGGTCTGGGTGGTCGCGGTGCCGAACGTCTGGGTGGGCTGGGCGACGCCGTCGACGTAGGGGGTCACGACGTAGCCCGTGATGGCGCTGCCGTTGCTCGCCGGGGCCGTCCAGGAGAGGGTGGCGGAGGAGGTCCCCGCGGTGAGCGCGGTGATGGTGGGCCGGCCTGGGACGTCGTAGGGGACGACCGCGTTGGAGGCCGGGCTGGCCGATCCGGTGCCGACCGAGTTCACCGCGGCGACGGTGAAGGTGTAGGACGCGCCCGCGGTCAGCCCGGTCAGCGTCCGGGTGGTGGCCGAGGCGTTGAAGGTCACCGGGGTCTGCGCCACGCCGCCCAGGTAGGGGGTGACGACGTAGCCGGTGATGGCGCCGCCGTTGTTGGCCGGCGCCGTCCAGCTCACCGTCGCGCTGGTCACCCCCGCCACGGCCGCGGGCGCGGCGGGCGCCGAGGGGCTGGCGACGTAGGTGTAGGCGGCCGAGGCGTCCAGGCCCTGGGTGACGACGTTGATGTTCACCGTGGCGTTGGCGGCCCTGGAGGGCATGGAGGGGATGGTCAGCGTGCCGTTGGCGTTGACCGTGAAGCAGCCGCTGGTGGCCCCGGACGCGCAGGACAGCAGGACGACGGGGGTGCCCGCCTCCTGCTGGGCGGTGGTGCCGATCTCGATGGCGGTGGCGTTGGAGATGTTCGTGCCGCTCACGGTCACGGTGTTGCCACCGCCGATCGAGCCGAGTGCCGGGCTGACGGTGATGCCGGTCGGCGCCGACGGGAGGGTGCCCGCGGTCGTCGACGACGAGTAGCCGGGGTTGGCGTCGACCGAGGACGCCGTGGCCACGGTCGTGCTCTGGATCAGCGCCGGCGTGACGCCGCTGCCGGTGACGACGCCCACCACGGTGAGTGCCGGCAGCGTCGCCCCGGCCGCGAACGGGCCGTTGCCGTTGGTGCAGGTTATGGATCTCCCGGACGGCGCGGCGCAGACCCATCCCGTCCCGTACGCGCCCACGGGCACCGTGCCGGACGGCAGGGTCTGGGTGATCGAGATCGGTGAGGCCTCGGCGAGGCCCGCGGCGACGCCCGCGGCGACGGAGTAGGTCACGGGGTCGCCCGCCTGTAGCGCCGTGGCGTTGTAGCTGGTCTGCGCGACCGTCAGCTCGGGGACGGCGCTGATCGTGGAGACCGTGGCCTCGTCGATCTCGTGGAAGTCGGTCACGCTCCCGGTGGAGGCCACCCAGCCGAACGCGAGCTGCCGGGGGATGCCGCTGGAGTTCAGCCAGCTCGCCGGGTAGAGGCCGGAGGTGACCGAGGGCAGCGTGCCGGTCAGCGTCCTGGTCGCGCCGCCCACCAGGGTGACCAGGACGCGGTAGCTGTTGGCCGGCACCGACATGCCGGCGGCGGTGGTGAGGACCGAGCCGGTGGGGTTGATGCCCACCTGGACCGGGACCGCCGTACGGCTGCTCGCCCGCAGGGCGAGGGCGCTGGAGCTCGTCGAGGTGGCCGTGCTGTTGATCGCGCAGTATCCGACGGTGCCGTTGCCCGGCCCGCGGACCAGGACCTGGCCGGGCACCCGGACGCTGCCCGTCCCGATGTAGGCGGGGTTCGTGCAGCCGCTCCCCTGGTAGGTGCTGTTGCTGAAGTTCCCGTAGACGTCGAGGCCGATGCCGAGGTAGCCGTAGGCCAGGCCGGACAGGCTGCTGGTGGCGGAGTAGCCCAGCGCGCCGCCCAGCTGGCCGATGTTGGCCGGGGACTGCGGGTTGGCCGGGTCGACCGCCGCCAGCACGAAGGTGATGCCGTCGGCCCCGCCGCCGCCGTACTGGTAGGTGTTGAACGCCACGTCGAGCCCCTGCGAGGTGGGCACGCTGGCGGCGCTGAAGACCCCGCCCGCCTTGCTGGTGGTCGCGTTCGTCAGGCGCAGCTTCCCGGAGCCCGCGCTGTCGGTGCTGGTGGTGCAGCTGCGCAGGACGCCGGTGCTGCTGTTGCCGGAGGCGGTCAGGCACGCGAAGTTGGTCGTGCCCGTGCCGCTCGGCAGCGCGGGCAGCACCACGCTGCCGGTCCCGCCGGCCGTGTTGTTGTGGAAGGGCTGGTTGAACAGGACCGTGCCGGCCGCCGACGCGGCCGTCGGCGCCAGCGTGGTGGACGTGCCGGTCAGCGCCGAGCCGGTCATGGCCAGGACGAGGATCCGGGCGATCGACCTTCTGCACCGGCCGTACCCGCCGTACCGGCGCGCCCGGGTGCCCGCGGCGGGGTGGCCGCGCCGTCCGGGCCGCGTACCCGCGCGGACGGCCCCGTTCATCGCCGCCCCTGCGAGCCGGGCGGCGCCGCCCGCCACCACGCCAAGCCGGTGTACGAGGAGTTCCCCGGCTGGCAGGAGGACATCACCGGCGCCAAGACCTTCGAGGACAGATCGGAAG
>NZ_JBSFPS010000136.1:0-25690 GCF_053588315.1 Streptosporangium sp. NPDC003464
ATCGGATGAAGATCTCCGGCCGTACGGGAGCCCGGTCCGGCAGGACGGGAGCCCACGCCGGCCGGATGAAGATCTCCGGCCGGGCGGGAGCCCACGCCGGCCGGACGGGAGCCCGCCGGGCCCCCGTCCGCGATCGCCGGGGGGCTGACCGCCCCGTGCAGGATGAGCGCTCCCTGCAGGACGAGTGCTCCCTGCAGGATGAGCGCGGACAGCGCCGCCGGCGCGCGCCGCCGCAACAGTGGGTTACGCAACGGAGTGGTTCACCGTGCCGGTGTAGGTGCCCGCCACCGCCTGGGCGGGGATGTTGATCACGATGGTCGGGTTCCAGGTGGCGGAGTTGTCACCGGACCCGCTCGTCTTGCTGAAGGCGGTGCGCGAGACGTCCAGCGTCTGGGCGGCCGCCGCGTCCACCTGCCCGGGGACGAAGGTCCCGGTGCCGGTCGTCGCGGTGGCCGGACCGGACCAGTACAGCAGCGCGGTGTTCGGGATGGTCTCCGCGGCCGTTCCGCCGCCGGTGGTGAAGCCGCCCGGGGCCGCGATCACCGACGCCGTCCACGTCGCGGTGAGCGCGGCGCGCTGGTCGGAGACCGTGACCGAGCCGAGGTGCCCGCTGATCTGGGTGCCCGGGTTGCCGCTGCCGATGTCGACCGGGCCGTCGGGCACGGTGATCGTCAGCCCGTTCGGGGCGGTCACCGTGAACGTCACGGTGGTGGGACACGTGGTTGAAACAGGGCATGTGCCGGCCTGGGCCGGGAGGGCGACTATCGCCATTGCCGCGACCAGGCCCGCGACACCTGCCAATGAGCTGCCGAGACGGCTTCCAGACACTACCGATCCCTTCATCGAACCCGACCATGCCCGGGTTGTCCTTGCGTGATCACATCCTGCTCAGCGCGCCTTCTCCGGAAACTGTCCATATGAGCGTCTGGCAACTTTTGGTGATCATCTGGTGACTATTGGCGATCACAGGTGGCAAATGTGACCATCGGTCGCACCGGCCCGCGCGTCTCCCTCCGCGGAGCGACCGGGCGCCCCGGCCCGGGGATGGCCCGACCCGGGGGTGGCCTGGTCGCCGGTGCGGGATGACGGACCCGGCGGGGAACTGCTCCGCCGGGGTCCGGGAGCCTCTCCGCCAGACCCCGGGAGCCTCTCCGCCGGTTCCCGTCCACCTGCGGGGTGATTTTCCGACATACGGCCGCCTGCGGTGAAATTCACCGGCGTACGACCACCTGAAGGGAAATTCGGCGAAGGCCACGGACGCGCACCGGCACGCGAGCGCAATTTCAGCCGGGCGCGGAAGATTCTATCGTCGCCTTACCCGTAATTTGCCACCCACGGACGGGATACGGGAGTGCGACCCAAATCAGGTGGCCTAGGCTGCCATCGGCTTTTCTCCACACCAGCGGATATCTGCTCCACGTCCGCCACCCGAAAGAGGATTTAACGCAATCGGAATGAGGAAAGGGCAGTGCGGACAATCCCGTCACTGATGGCTCCGATCGCCCTGCTGCTCTGGCTCGGCGCCCCCGCGGTCTCGGCCGCCGACAGCTCGGCCGCCGGCGCGGGGAAGGGGAAGGAGAAAGGGAGAGAGACCGCACGGGTGCTACGTGCCAACGAGCTGTTGATCACCGTGCCCAACGGCCCGGTGAACCTCGGCACCGGCGCCGCGGGCAGCACGCTCAGCGGCTCCCTCGGCACGGTGACCGTGTCCGACACCCGGCCGGGCAGCCGCACATGGGCGGCCACCGTGTCGGCCACGGACTTCACCCGCGCCGGCGGAGGGACCATCACCAAAGCGAACATCTCCTACTGGTCCGGCCCCACCACCGCCTTCTCCGGCACCGCCGTCCGCGTCCCGGGGCAGCTCACCGCCGCCCAGCAACTCCCGCTGTCCACGCCGGTGACCGCGTTCACCTCGACCAAGGGGTCACTCGTCGCCGCCACCTCCACCAGTTGGGAGCCGACGATCGTCGTCAACATCCCGTTCTCCACCATCCCGGGTGTCTACACCGGCACCATCACCCACTCGGCCGCCTGACCGCCGGGTCCCCGCGGCGGGACGTGTCGCGCCGGCCGGTCGGCGCCCCTCCCGTCCGGGGGCCGCCCGGAGCCGCGATCCCCGATGTACGGCGGAGCCGTCCTCCCTTCCGGCGGGAGCCGTCCGGTTCTCCGGCGAGAGCCGCCCCCTGCCCGCGGACCCAGCCATTGAGTTGGCGGTCTTATGACCAGCCACGAACATGGATTAACGAAGGCGCTCGTCGGGCGTGAGAGATATTTGGACAACCGGGCCCGGACAGGGATAAAGAATTCCCTCCGGATCAGGCTTTCAGGGTGTTTGTCCCAATGTCGAGAAATTCCTTCCGCAGTGGTCCCACACCGCGGATCTCAGCCGTCCGACAGCACCCGGATGCCCGCCCGGCGTTATTTGTGTTTCTTCTTTATGGAAGGGATGTCATGCGCCACTGTTACAGACGCCTCGGGTATCCGCTCGCGGCCCTGGCCCTGATCCTGACGATGAACGTGCCCGTGTCCGCCTCCACCGCCCCGACGGGCCGCCCCACCCCGCGCCCGTGGGTGAAGCTCTGCCTCAAGCTCAAGCAGAAGCACTCTCACCGGCACATCCGGTGCCGTCCCCCGCGGCTGCCCCGGCCCAGGATGGCCCCCATGTCCATGCTGGAGTCCCAGCTGACCCCGACGATCAACGAGATATCGGTGCCGACGAGCCCGTCGGCGGTCCTGGGGATCACCAGCGGCCCCGACGGGAACCTGTGGTTCACCGAGAACTACGCCAACAAGGTGGGACGCGTCACCACGGCGGGTGTGTTCACCGAATACACCATCCCCACCTCGAACTCCCAGCCGGCGGGCATCACCACCGGCCCCGACGGGAACCTGTGGTTCACCGAGGCCGCCGGCAACAAGATCGGGAAGATCACCACCGGCGGGACGATCACCGAATACACCCTGCCCAACTCGGGCTCCTACCCCTGGAGCATCGCCGCCGGCCCCGACGGGAACCTGTGGTTCACCGAGTCGGACGGCAACCGGATCGGGAAGATCACCACCGGCGGGACGATCACCGAATACACCCTGCCGACCAGCGGCGCCTACCCGCTCCACATCACCCCGGGCCCGGACGGCAACCTGTGGTTCACCGAGCCTCTCGCGGCCGGCATCGGGAAGATCACCACCGGCGGGACGATCACCGAGATCGCCGGTCCCACCGGTGCGATGCCCATCGGGATCGTCACCGGGTCGGACGGCAACCTGTGGTACACCGACGGCACCGGAAAGGTCACCTCGGCCACCACCGGGGCCGGCTTCACCGAATACTCGCTCACGGACCCCAGCGGCTTCCCCTGGGGCATCACCAGCGGGCCGGACGACAACCTGTGGTTCGTCGAGCAGCTCGGCAGCAGGGTCGACAGCATCACCACCGGCGGGACGCTCAACGAGTACGCGCTGCCGACCGACTTCTCCGGACCGTTCGAGATCACGACCGGTTCCGACGACAACCTCTGGCTCACCGAGGACTGGTACGACCAGCTCGCCATAGTGACCCCCTGACCAGGCCGTCCCCGCGCGAGCTCGCCGTACGTCGGCGGCGGTCCTGCTCCCTCCAGACATGACCGCCGCCGGTGGGCACCGCGAGCGCGGCGGGCCGGGAGCGTGACCCGTCTCCCGGTCCGGGCACGGCTCTCCCGGCCCGCCCCGGGCACGACCGACGCCGGGTGCCCCTCCCTCCGACCCCAGGTCCGGCCGGGAGGGGCGCCCGGCGTCGACAAATTATCGAAGCACGTACTAAAGTCGTCCTTCATCATGAAGGACGTACATAAATCATCGACCGACTTCGACCACGACCCCGACGGCCGCCTCTTCGACCCTCAGGCGAGGGCCGCCATGTCCCGGTTCGCCGGCGGGGACGACACCCTCGCCCTCGAAGCCGCGGCCTCCGTCCGCACCGCCTTCCACGCCGTCGAGCGCATGCGCGCCCACGGGGCCCAGGGCCGCGGGCTGAGCTCGGGGGCTCTGGACATCCTGCTCCGCCTGGACGCCTCGGCCGACGACGGGACCAGCATCGGCGAGCTGGCCCAGTCGGCCGGAGTGAGCTCCCGCAACGTCACCGGACTGGTCGACACGCTCGAACGCGACGGCCTGGCACGGCGGGTCCCCGACCGCCACGACCGGCGCTCCGTCCTGGCCCAGATCACCCCCGCCGGGCGGGCATGGATCGAAGCCTTCCGCCGGCCCAGCCAGGCCGCCATGGCGGCGATCTTCCGGGGCTTCACGCCCGACGAGCTGACCCAGCTACGCCACCTGTGCCTGCGCCTGGCCGACAACCAGCACCGGCTCGCCCAGCACCTGAGCCAGATCACCGGCCTGGACCAGGCCACCGACCCGGGCCAGACCGCCGACCCAAGTCAGGCCACCGACCCGGGCCAGACCGCCGACCCGGGCACCCAGCCGTGAGCCCGCCCCCCACCGGCCGTCAGGACGGCCACAAGATCGGAGCCCGATGACCCCCGAGACCCAGACCCGGCAGATCGTCCGGGGCTACCACGAGGCCAGATTCCGGGGAGACGTGTCCGGAGCCGTCGCACGCCTCGCCGGAGCGTTCACCTTCCGGAGCCCGCTCATGAGCTCCACCGACCCCGCCGGCCACCTGGCCGGCCTCGCCGGATTCCTCCAGGTGGTCACCGGCGTCGACATGATCAGTGAACTGTACGGCGAGTCCGAGGCCACTCTCGTCTACGACGTGCACACCGCCACCCCCGCCGGCACCCAGCGCACCGCCGAGCACTTCCGCCTCGACGGTGGCGAGATCACCTCGATCACGCTGATCTTCGACGCGACGCCCTGGCAGCCGATGAGGACGATGGTGGACCAGGCCCCGGCCGGCGGCTGACCCACGGCCGGGGCCGGGCGGCCACCTGTCCATGAGTGACCGTGGCCGCCCGCACCCCGCCGCATCCCGGCCGCGGGGCCCCACGCCCGGCAGCATCTCCACCACGGCGCCCCACGCCCGACCGGACCCCGCCACAGGGCCTCGCGCCCGGCCGGACCTCCGCCGCGAGGCCCCGCGCCCAGCTTTTTCGCGCATTCGCATTTCCCGGGCAAGTACGCCCGATGTCGGATCCGCAGACAATTCCTTCGGGTATCTCCTCGGTGCCGGATCAGCCGGCCGATGGCATTCTGGCTTTCGATCGAACTCCATGCGCGCACGCGTAGAGAAGAGGTCTCGATGGCCGGAGAATCAGGGACTCACCACAATGTGATCATGGCAGGCTGCGGGTCTGCCGATCTGACGTTCGGTGCCCGACCGGTGCAGGTCGGAGGGGTGAGCGTGACATTCCCCGGTGGCGCGGAATTTCCACCGGAGTATGCCGAGGAATCTCCCGACCATCGATGGATCCGGCCCTGGAGAAATCCGGAGGACCCGAAAAAATGATGCCGACCGATTTCCATGCCAGAAATTCCACTGGAATCTTCGGGCGGGGAACCAGCGGTGACGATTACCGCGCCGGCCGGTCCGGTCACGGCGGCCGCGGAACGCGCGATGAGGACCGGCGCATTCCGCGGGAGAACAACCGACCGCCGCCGGCCGGGCGGTCCACGGAACCGGAGTGCGAACCCCCGACCGATCTACCCGGAGGTTGATCCCATGGCCCCCATCTCCCCCATCGGGGCGCACGCGATGCTGCTGCTCCTGCTACAGCTCGGTGCGCTGCTCCTCCTGGCACTCGCGCTGGGCCGCCTCGCCGTACGGCTGAAGATGCCGGCGGTGGTCGGCGAGCTGTGCGCCGGGGTCGTCCTCGGCCCCTCGCTCTTCTTCCAGGTGGCCCCCGACCTGGCCGGCTGGCTGATACCGCGTGAGGCCGAACAGTTCCACATGCTGGACGCGGTGGGACAGATCGGCGTGCTGCTGCTGGTCGGCATCACCGGAGCCCACCTGGACATGAAGCTGATCCGCAGGCAGGGCGGGGCCGCCGTGAAGGTCAGCGGGTTCGGGCTGGTGATCCCGCTCGGGCTCGGCGTCGGCACCGGCCTGCTGCTGCCCCAGGCGCTGAACGGGGGCAAGGACCAGACGGTGTTCGCGCTCTTCCTCGGGGTCGCCATGTGCGTCAGCGCGATCCCGGTGATCGCCAAGACGCTCATCGACATGAACCTCATGCACCGCAACATCGGCCAGCTCACCCTGACCGCGGGCATGGTGGACGACGCCTTCGGCTGGCTGATGCTCTCGGTCGTGTCCGCGATGGCCACCACCGGCCTGCGCACGGGCACCATCGCCCTGTCCCTGGCCTACCTCGTCGCCGTGCTCGCCTTCGCCGCCGTCATCGGCCGGCCGCTCGTGCGCAAGGCCTTCCAGCTCGCCGGCCGCTCGGCGGAGGCCACCCCGACCATCGCGACCGCGGTCGTGCTGATCCTGCTCGCCTCCGCGGGCACCCACGCCCTCGGGCTCGAAGCCATCTTCGGGGCCTTCGTCGTGGGCATCCTCATCAGCGAGTACGGCAAGCCCGACCCGGCCCGGCTGGCGCCGCTGCGCACCGTGGTCCTGGCCGTCTTCGCCCCGCTCTTCTTCGCCACCGCCGGGCTCCGGATGGATCTCACCGCCCTCGCCAGGCTGGACGTCCTGGGCTTCGCCCTCCTCATCCTCGCCGTCGCGATCGCCGGCAAGTTCATCGGCGCCTACCTGGGGGCCCGCGCCAGCCGTCTCAACAAGTGGGAGGCCCTGGCACTGGGCGCCGGGATGAACGCCCGCGGCGTCGTCGAGGTCATCGTCGCCATGGTCGGCCTGCGCCTGGGTGTCATCAGCACCGAGATCTTCACCATCATCATCCTGGTCGCGGTCGTCACCTCGGTCATCGCCCCGCCCATCCTGCGGATCGCCATGGCGCGGGTGGAGCAGACCCCGGAGGAGGACGAGCGCCACAAGGTCCATCTGGACCTGTCCACGCCGGTCAGGCCCGTCCTCGAACGTGTGGGCTGAGGGAGACCGGTCAACGATGGATCTCCAGCACTGGCTGGGCCGCGCGGTCGAGGCGGTGAACGGGTGGAGCGCCGGCTTCGGCCCGTTCACCCCCCACCCCTCCCACCACGTCGGCGACGAGGAGTTCGGCGCGGCCTTCGCCGACCTCACCAAGCGCCTGCAGGACAACTACCCCTTCTTCCACCCGCGTTACGTCGGGCAGATGGTGAAACCGCCCCACCCGGCGGCGGTCGTCGGCTATCTCGCCGCGATGCTCGTCAACCCCAACAACCACGCCCGCGAGGGCGGGCCCGCCACGGCCGACATGGAACGGGAGGTGATCGCGGAGCTCGCCGCCATGTTCGGCCTCCCCGACCACCTCGGACATCTCACGACCAGCGGGACGATGGGCAACCTCGAGGCCCTGTACGTCGCCCGCGAGAGCCACCCGGGCGCGGGGATCGCCTACAGCGCGGACAGCCATTTCACGCACGCGCGGATGTGCCGCGTGCTCGGCGTGGCGGGCCACAGCGTGCCGGTCGACCTGCACGGCAGGATGGATCTCGACGCGCTGGAGGCCCTGCTGCGCCGGGAGCGCATCGGCACCGTCGTGCTCACCGCCGGGACGACGGGGACGGGCGCGGTCGACCCGGTCCACGGGGCCCTGGCCCTGAAGGAGCGCTACGGCGTGCGCCTGCACGTCGACGCCGCCTACGGCGGGTTCTTCACCCTGCTCGCCGGCCAGGGCCTGTTCGACCCCCGCCCGTGGGAGGCGATCCCGTCCTGCGACTCGGTCGTGGTCGACCCCCACAAGCACGGGCTGCAGCCCTACGGGTGCGGTGCGGTGCTGTTCGCCGACCCCGCCGTCGCCCGGCACTACCGGCACGACTCCCCCTATACCTACTTCACCGAGAGCGACCTTCACCTCGGTGAGATCAGCCTGGAGTGCTCCCGCTCCGGCGCGGCGGCGGCCGCGCTCTGGCTCACCCTGCGGCTGCTGCCGGCGACCCCGGACGGGCTCGGGCGGGTCCTGCTGCCCGGCCTCCGGGCGGCGCGGCGCTGGGCCGGGCTGCTCCAGGACTCCCCGCACCTGACGCTGTTCCAGCCGCCGGAGCTGGACATCGTCACCTACTTCCCGTCCGAGCCGACGCTGGCCCGCGTCGACGCCGCGACCGCCCGGGTGCTGAACGCGGGCATGGCCGGCGCCGACCCCGTCTACGTCAGCGCCCTGCGCGTGGACGGCCACGCGCTCACCGGGCGCCATCCCCGACTGGTGGCGGACGCCCCGCACGCCCGCGTCCTCCGCAGTGTCCTGATCAAACCCGAAGCCGGCGACATCCTCGAGCACCTGCACGGCCGCCTTGAGGAGCTCGCCGGAGGAAGGAGTCACCCTTGTCCAGTCCTGTCATCACCCTCCGACCGGCCACCAGCGCCGATACCGGACCCCTGACCACACTTCTCGCGGAGTCGTTCTTCGATGACGCGCTGACCGTCTGGGCCTTCCCCAACCCCCGTCGACGGCAGCAGATCCTTCCCGGCTTCTTCCGGATATTTCTTGATTTATCGATCTCACAGGGGGGTGCGCTCACGACGGAGGACCGCCAGGCGGTCGTGCTTTCGACCCCGCCCGGAGCCGAGGACCCCGGTGCGGACTTCACCGCGCGGCTGCGCGAGGTCGCGGGCGAGTACGCCGACGCGCTGCTGACCATCGTCAGGCTCCAGGAGGCGCACCACCCGGCGGCCCCCCGGCACCTGTATCTCGGTTTCGGAGCGGTCGCACCGCACCTGCAGCGCAGCGGCCTGGGCGCCCAGATGATGCGGCAGGTGCTGGACGGCTGCGACCGCGACGGCGTCCCCGCCTACCTGGAGGCGAGCTCCCCGGGCGGAGAGGCGGTGGCGCGCCGGTTCGGGTTCGAGCACCACGGACCCGAGATCGTGATGCCCGGCGGCCCCCGCCTGCGTCCGATGTGGCGGGATCCGCATGTGCTCTGAACCACGCCTGTGGTCCGCCGCCGAGGTGGCCGCGGGCTTCGACCATCCTCGTCTGCCGGAACTGCGGAAGATCCTGGATTGGAGCCGCGGATATCTCACGGCGGGCCATCCCGAGCTGGGCCGCCGCGGGCCGGTGTGCCCCTTCAGCGCCCCCTCGTTACGGCGTGACCTGTTCTATCTGGCCGTTCAGGACGACGTGACGGACGTCGAGCGGATAGGTGAGGCGCTGTCGGCCTTCCGGGAACGGTTCCAGGCGATGGCCGGCACGTTGCCGCCCTCCGACCGGGAGCTGCTGACCTTCGTCGTCATACTCCCCGACTTCGACCACGACGACTCCGGGGAGCTGGACGAGCTGCAGCGGCGCATGAAGCAGGAGTACGTCGCCGACGGGCTGATGATCGGCCAGTTCCACCCCACCTGCGCCGAGGCGGGTCTCTGGAACGAGGAGTTCCGCCCGCTGCGCTCCCCGATCCCGCTGCTGGCGATCCGCACGATGCTCGGGCTGGATCTCCCCTTCCTCTGGGACGAGACCAGCAACCTCGATTCCTATCTCGAACGCTTCGCCCCGCTGATCCCCGGCCGGGTGCGTTCGCAGCTCGTCAGCAGGATGGCGTCCAGCTGACCGCCCCGGCGGCCGGCGGCGTCAGGCTCTCCACGTCCTCCGGGTCCGGCCGGGATCCCCGCAGATGATCCCGGCCGGACCGGGCGGACGGTCGGCTTCCGGCCATCCGCGGACCTCTCCGCGGTTCAAGCGTCAGGCGGCGGGCGGTGGGCGGCGGGTCCGTCTGCCGTCCGGCGGATCCCGCGCGGAGGGTGCCGTGGACGCTCTCCCTTTCGGGAGATCTCCCGCGGCCGGGCGTCCCAATAGAGTCGGCCCATGGATCTGGTCGCCGCGCTCCTGGCGCTCGCCGCGATGACCGTGGCGCTGGTGCCGCGCGTACCACCCGCGTGGCCGGCCATGGCGGCCGGGGCGATCTCGATCGCGATCACCGCCGCGCATCCGCTGGGCGGATGGCACAGCGACGCCATCTCCTGGACGCTGGCCGAGGTGCCGCCCCTGCTCGCGCTGACGCTCCTGGCCGTCAGACACGCCCCGGCCCCGCAGGCCGCCGTCTCGGCCGGGCTCGCGGGAGGCGCGGTCGCGCTGATGCTCGTCCGCGTGCTCTGGCCCGGCGACTTCGCCTTCGCCGTCGGGTCCTGCGCGGGCTGGGCCCTCCTCGCGGTCGCGGCGGCGGGCGTCGGCCTCTACCTCCGCATGCTGGACAGCGGCCGGCGCCGCGCGGTGGCCGAGGCCAAGCGGACGCAGCGGCTCGTGCTCGCCCGCGACCTGCACGACTTCGTCGCCCACGACGTGAGCGGGATCCTCGTCCAGGCGCAGGCCGCCCAGCTCGCCCCCGGACCGCTCCCGCCGCAGGTCGCCGACGCGCTGCGGCGCATCGAGGAGGCGGGTCAGCGGGCGCTGACCGCCATGGACCGGACCGTCCAGATGCTCCACGGAGCCGACGAGGCCGGGTCCGGCACGGCGGGAGCGCTGCCGGGGGTCGACGGCCTGGCACAGCTCGTCGCCGGCTACTCCCCGTCGGTGCGGGTGGACCTCTCGGTCGATCCCGGGCTGGAGCGGCAGCTCTCCCAGGAGACCTCCGCCACCGTCTATCGGGTCGTGACGGAGGCGCTCACCAACGTGCGCCGCCACGCCTCCGAGGCGACCTCGGTGGCGATCGCCGTCGCCCGCGTGGGAGAGTCGGTCCGCGTACGCGTCACCGATGACGGCGGCGGCCACTCCGAGGCGGCCGGCCGCGGCGGCTTCGGCCTGGTCGGGCTCACCGAGCGGGCCGAGGTGCTCGGCGGTTCGCTGTCGGCCGGCCCCGAGCCGGGCGGCTGGCGGGTCGAGGCGCTCCTGCCCGCCCGTCCGCCCCGGAGGCTCCGGCACGCCGACGCGCGTGTGAGGCGCCCGACCGCCGACCGTGGAGAGCCGACATGACCACCCGGATCCTGATCGCCGACGACCAGGAGGACGTGCGGATCGGCTTCCGGCTCATCCTCGGCTCCCAGCCCGACATGACCGTGGTGGGAGAGGCCGCCGACGGCCGCAGCGCCGTCGACCTGGCCCGGCACCTGCGGCCCGACGTGGTGCTCGCCGACGTCCGCATGCCGA
This sequence comes from Streptosporangium sp. NPDC003464, assembly GCF_053588315.1. Classification (NCBI taxonomy): domain Bacteria; kingdom Bacillati; phylum Actinomycetota; class Actinomycetes; order Streptosporangiales; family Streptosporangiaceae; genus Streptosporangium; species Streptosporangium sp. NPDC003464. The sequence continues at coordinate 11,118 of NZ_JBSFPS010000136.1, forward strand.
AGCTCGACGGGCTTGAGGTCACCCGGCTGCTGGCCGGGCAGACCCGGGTGATCGTCGTGACGACCTTCGACCTGGACGAATATGTGCACACCGCGCTGCGCAACGGCGCCTGCGGCTTCCTGCTCAAGCGGTCGGGGCCCACGCTGCTGATCGAGGCCGTCCGCGCGGCCATGGCCGGCGACACGCTGATCAGCCCGCAGGTCACCGTACGCCTGCTGGCTCACCTGCGCGCGCCCGCCGCGTCACCCGCGCCCACCGAGCCGTTGACGGGGCGCGAGTTGGAGATCGCCCGCCTGGTCGCCCACGGCCGCACCAACGCCGAGATCGCCGCCGAGCTGTTCATCGGCTCCGGCACGGTGAAGACCCACGTCGCCAACGTCCAGCGCAAGCTCGGCGCGGCCAACCGGGTCGGCATCGCGGCCTGGGCGTGGAGCTCCGGCACCGTCACCGGTCCGTAGCCCGCGCCGGCCGCCGGTCGATCTCGGCGATCAGCTCCAGCTGTTCGAGCTGCGCGTCGAGGGTCGGGGCCGCGATGCGGCAGACCAGGTGCTCCGCGCCCGCCTCCGCGTAGCGGGCCAGCGTACCGGCCACCTGCTCGGCGGGACCGGCGACCAGCACCTGGATCGTCCGCACCGTCTCGTACGGCAGGCCGTAGGTGGCCCGGCAGTAGGCGTCGAGCTCCCGCTCGCCCCGCTCCGCGTCATCGGTGACCAGCACCGTGACGAACAGCGCCGGGGTGACCGCGTCGGCGGGGCGCCCCGCCGCCCCCGCGGCCTGCCGTACCGACTGGAGACCCGCGCGGTAGTCGGCGGGGTCGGGCGGGTAGGGCAGCCACCCGTCGTAGTACCGCCCGGTGCGCTCCAGCGCCGACCGGCTCGCCCCGCCCAGCCAGATCGGCGGCCCGCCGGGCCGGTAGGACGGCGTGGACTCGGGCAGCTCGTCGAAGTGCAGCACCTTGCCGTGGAAGGACCGCTCACCCGCCCACAGCGCCCGCCACAGGGCGACCGTGTCGTCCAGCCGCCCGAAGCGGCGCTCCCACGGCACCTCCGACACCGCGTACTCGACCTCCGACCGGCCGGGGAAGCCCGCGCCCACGGTGACGGTCAGCCGACCGGCCGACAGGTGGTCGATGGAGGCCAGCTCCTGCGCGGCCGTGACCGGACGGCGGAAAGCGGGCAGCAGCGCCGCGGTGCCGAGCGTGACGCGTTCGGTCACCGGCGCGAGGGCGGCGAGCATCGCCAGCGGCTCGACGCGCGCGCCGAGCAGGGTGTCGTTGGCCCAGACCGAGTCGTAGCCGAGCCGTTCGGCGTGGACGCCGAAGTCGACCAGCCGCCGGGCGTCGTTCCACTGGCTGTGGTTGGTGGGGAGCAGGACCCCCAGTCGCGTGTTCATGGAACGGATCGTGCTCCTCACTGTGAATATCAACAATTCCCTCAAGGGAATCGACGGACCCAGCAGACTGGGAGCGTGGACTTCTCTCAGACCCTGCGTGCGACCCGGCAGCGCCGCCACCTCAGCCAGCTCGACCTCGCCCTGCGCGCCGGCACGACGCAGCGCCACCTCAGCTTCATGGAGAGCGGCCGTTCCCGGCCCGGCCGGACCATGGTGGTACGGCTGGGCGAGTCGATGGAGCTGCCGCTCAGGGAGCGCAACGATCTCCTGCTCGCGGCCGGTTACGCCCCCGTCTACCCGCAGACCCCCCTCGACGACCCGAGCCTGGAGCACGTGCGCACCGCGCTGGGGCACATCCTGAGCGGACACCTGCCCTACCCCGCGATCGTCGTGAACGCCAGGCACGAACTGGTGCTCGCCAACGACGCGTTCGGCCTGCTCACCGAGGGCGTCGCCGAGCACCTGCTGCGCCCGCCGGTCAACGTGCTGCGCCTCTCACTGCACCCGGAGGGTCTGGCGCCGCGCATCGTCAACCTGGCGCAGTGGGCGCAGCACATCCTCGACCGCATCCCGCGCGACGACCTCCACGACGAGCTGTCCGGTTACGTGCCGCACGTCGCGCCGGGGCCCGAGCACGTGGGCTTCGCCGCCCCCGTGCGGCTGCGCTCGGCACGCGGCGAGCTGCGGCTGACGACCACGATCACGACGTTCGCGACCGCGCTCGACGTGACCGTGGCGGAGCTGAAGCTGGAGGCGTTCCTGCCCGCCGACGCGGCCACGGCGGCGCTGCTGGCAGAGTGACAGTCCCCGCTCGCCATCGGCCCGGCAGGGAAGGCGGCGGCTCTCGCTCGCCATCGGCCCGGCGGGGAAGGCGGCGGCTCTCGCTCGCCATCGGCGTGGCGGGGGGCGGCGGCTCTCGCTCGCCCGGCCTTGACGGCTGTCCACCGCCCGGCCGGTCAGGCGCCGGGGAACATGTAGTCGGTGGCGATGCGGCCGTTCCCGTCGAGGACGAGGACTTCCAGACCGCCGCCCACCGCCGCACCGCCACCGGCGGGGACCATCTCCCAGTTGAACTTGACGACGTCGTGGAGGCGGATGGCATTGTCCACCGGCTGGAAGACGAACTCCCCGGGAGCGACGAACTCCTCGTAGCTGCGGGTCACCCGGACTTCGAGCTCGTCGTGCCCGTGCGCTTCGAGGGTGGTGGAGTCGAAGCCCAGCCCCGCGGCGATCTCCCGGATCTCCTGGGGCGGCTGAAGGATCTGACCGCCGTCCTCGGCCCACAGCTCCTTGATGGCACTGCGGCGCAGCTCGGCGTCCGGCTCGTTCCACAGGGCGACGTAGCGGCCGGCCAGGTCACGAGCATCGATATAGGTCACTGCTTCTCCTTGGCTTGCGTGTCCGTGTCACTCCCAAGCTTGTGAGAGGGGCCGCGGATCAACAATTCCTCGGAGGGAATGGCGGGCTCCACCCGGCCGCGGACCGGTCGGCGTGCCGGACGCCCTCGCCCGGCACGCGATCCGCGGTCAACTCCAGGTGGCGCGCTTGAGCACCCCCGACAGCCCCGGGGTGTTCCAGACGTCCACCACCAGGATCTTCGACGCGGGCAGGAACCACTCCTGCTGGGTGAAGCTCGCCGTCCGCCGCCCGCCGCTTTCCGTCACGCACTGGTTGGGCCAGGCGGTGTACTTCGCCTTGTGGCCGGGTCCGACCTGGCGCAGACCCGTCGAGGATGCCTTCTCCCCGGGGTACCAGCTGGTCTTGGCGTCGAAGGGACAGGACACCACTCCGCTGAAGGGGTGGAACTGGCTCTCGCCCGTGTAGGTGATGGAACCGCCCCCGACCGGGACCTTGGTGATCGCCCTCGGGCCGAACACCCAGAAACTCCGGCAGTTCGCGGCGAAGGGCTCCGGCTTCTTGCACGCCCCGGTCACCACCACGACGCGGTCCCCGTCACGGTGCGCCTTCCACCCGGCGGGAAGCTTCAGGTTCATCCCCCGGAAGGAGAAGACCTCGGCCTTCGAAGCCGACAGGCCCGAGGAAACCGCGGTCATCGGTGATCCCGGTGCGGCCGAGGCCGCGGCTGGGGTGGCAAGTACGGCGGCCGCGGCGGCCAGGCCGACGGCGAGGAAAGGAGATCGTTTTCTCATGCCGGGAAGCTATCGGCCCCCACTTGTCGATCTCTGTGCTCTCGGTTGTGGCGCAATGTCCCCGGCCGGATGACCCGGCACACCGGCGGAGTCCTCGCAGGCCGTGCCGCCGGCCTCCGGAGGGTGTGGTGGCGATCGAGCTCCCGTCGGACGGGCAGGCCGCCGGGCGCGGAGCGTCACGCTCTGACAGCGCCACGGCAGCGCCCCGTCCGGGGCGGCGCTGACGGCGCCGCCGACCCGGCCTACCCCTCGGCGACCGGCCGGTAGGTGCACACGTGCACGCCCGTGCCGCTGGTGACCGTCGAGACCAGCTCAAGCGTGCGCAGCGCACCGTCATCGGGGAAGATCGTCTTTCCGCCGCCGAGGATCACCGGTTCGATCATGAGCCGGAGCTCGTCGACCAGGCCCTCGTGCAGGAGAGTGCGCACGAGCGTGGGGCTCCCCATGACCAACAGGTCGCCGCCGTCGGTCTCGCGCAGCTCCCGGATGCGGGCGACGGCCCCGTCACCGGGGATGCGTGTGGTGTTGTCCCACGTCAGCTTGTCGTCGCCCAGCGTGTCGGACACGACGTACTTCGGTATGGCGTTCATCCGGTCGGCGAACGGGTCGCCGGCTCGCCCGGGCCACGCCGCCGCCATCGTCTGCCACGTCCGGCGCCCGAACAGCAGCGCCTCGGCACTGGTCATCGCGTCGCCGAAGGCACCGCCCACCACCTCCGGGTCGAAGAACGGGTGCGACCAGCCGCCGTGGGCGAAGCCGCCGTCGGTGTCCTCCTCGGGTCCGCCTGGCGCCTGCACGACGCCGTCCAAGCTCATGAACTCAATGATCACAATGCGCACGGGTCTCGTTCCTCCTGGGTCGTTCCGCTGATTCGGGGTTGCGCTGCCGGGATCCGGGGCTGCGCTGCTGGGTGGGGCTGTGTTGCCGGGTTCCGGCACCGCTGGTCAGGACCGGCCGGTCAGCCGAAGTGCTCGGCCGTCCAGGCGTCCCACGCGGCCTGCTCGTCGCGGCCCGCGAAGTTCTGGTGGCCGAGCACGAGGGCGTCGCCGCGGGCGGTGCCGGAGTGGATGAACCGGTACAGGCCATCATCCGTCCGGATGCCCAGATTGACGGGCAGGTTCGCGTAGTAGACGACCCCGGCGGAGCCGTTCGGGAGCCGGACGCCGTCGCCCTCGCCGACGTCAGGCGTGACGCCCAGCGACTCCGTGACGGTCTTCCAGACGGTGTCCGGGCCGCCCGCTCCGGGCCGGACGACCGTGGTGACCGACGGGGTGCGGCCGGTGAAATATGCGAGGTACTGCTTGAGGGTCTCCAGGTAGATGGGCCAGCCGGCCTTCATCGCCTCGAACTCGGTCTCCCAGTCGTCGCCGAGCATGCCGCTCTGCACGAGCCGCAGCACGGTCGTGCCGCCGCCGCGTCCCTCGACGAGGTATTCCAGCGCCATGAACTGGCCGTCGGGGGCCTCCGCACCGCGGGTCGCGAGGCGGGTGCCCGGCTCGTAGGCGGTGATCGTGGCCTGCTCGGTGTGGCCCATCATCGTGAAGCCGGCCGGACCGCCGACGGACGTGCCGAGCTCGGTGCGTCCCATGAACCAGGAGTCGACGCCCGGCCCGGTCGCGATCGCGTCCCAGACCTGCTCGGGAGTGGCGCTGAGCTCGATCTCCTGGCTCAGCTCGAACGGGTGTGTCATCGGGCTTCCCTCATGCTCGGATGGACGGCGACGACGATCCGGTGGTCGCGGCCGTGCGCGGCGGACTCGTCGTGGTATTTGGACACCAGGGCCGTGACGGCCCCGGCGAGCTCCTCGGCGAACGCGGCCCGGTCGGCGGCCGAGGCGAAGCGCACCTCGCCGTCGATCGCGAAGGTCGCGACGCGCTTGCGCGCCTGGGCGGCGCCGGTGATGAGCGCCCCGACGTCGCGGACCAGCCGGGCCGCGACGGCCAGCAGCCAGCTCACCGACAGCTGGTCGGGGGAGCGCGCCGGGTCGGGCTCGACCGACGCCAGCGCGGTCGGAGAGATCACGTAGGAGGCCGCGGTCGCACGCATGATGCGCTCGTTGACGTTGCCCTTGCGCCGCTCCTCGATCATCTCGACGAGCCCGTGCGCCTCCAGCGTCTTCAGGTGGTAGTTGACCTTCTGTCTGGGCAGGCCGACCCTGGCGGCCAGCATGGTCGCCGAGCCGGGCTCGCTGAGCTCGGCCAGCAGCCGGGCCCGGATGGGGTCCAGCGAGACCTCGGCGGCGGCCGGATCCTCGATCACGACGATGTCCTGCATGATCAAAGGCTATAGCCGACAAATTTTCTTGTCAAGAAACCTTTATTTGCCGGTGGACCGGCGACATCCGCCCGTCCCCGAGCCGTGGTGGCCGGCGATCCGCGAGCGGACGCCGGACTTCGACCCGTCGCGTACGCCGAGCCGGTGAATCGCGTACACCGAACCTGCGGGTCGCGTACGCCGAGCCGGTGGATGGGCGTGATCGTCATGGCGGCCCGCACGTGGCCCGGCGCCCTGTGCAGCGACCGTCCACGGCGCCGAACAGGCCCTAGCATGGCCACCCATGACCGAGCCGGACTTCCTCACCGCCACCCGCACCGCCTACGACAGCGCCGCCGCCCTTTACACCGAGCTCGTCGGCGAGTGCTTCCACTCCGATCCGCTCAACTACGGGATGATCCCCGTCTTCGCCGGGCTGGTCCGGGCCTCCGGCGACGGCCTGGTGGCGGACGTGGGGTGCGGCCCGGGCTACATCACCGCGTATCTCCGTTCCCTCGGCGTCACCGCCTTCGGCGTGGACCTGTCACCGGAGATGATCGCAATCGCCCGCGACGCCCATCCGGAGCTCCGCTTCGAGGTGGGGCTGATGAGTGCCCTTGAGGTGGAGGACGCCTCCCTCGCCGGGCTCCTGGCCAACTACTCGATCATCCACACCCCGCCCGAGTGGCTCCCCGGAACGCTCGCCGAGTTCCACCGCGCGCTGGCGCCCGGCGGTCACCTGCTGATCTCCTTCCAGGGCTACGACCACCCCACCGAACTGGCGGAGGCGTTCGACCACAGGGTGTCCCTCGCCTACCGGTATTCGCCCGACCGCGTGGCCGAGCTGCTGCTCAAGGCCGGACTCACCGAGGTGGCCCGGCTGATCGTCGCCCCCGGAGAGGACCCCCGGCGGGGCTTCCCCCAGGCCCACCTCATCGCCCGCCGTACGGCCTAGCCCTTCAGCTCCCGCCGCTCACCACCGCATGGACGTCTGGCCTGTGTCGATCGAAGTCCTCGCCGGAATTCCTCCGCCTCGGGGGAACCGGCGGGGACGTGTCGCGGCGCATCGAGCCGGCAGGCCGCATCTCGGGCGAGACGCTCCGGGGTATGCGGCGATCTCCCTGGCGGCCTCCACGATGCCCACCGGGCAGAGGCCCTCGCACTGAATGCCGTCATGAGCGCAGACTCAAGATCTCTGAATGCGCTTTCCACATCCGTCTTCCCAGGATTCCGCCAACAATGTCGCCGATTTCCTTGCCTGTCGTTTCCGTCCCCGTGGCGCCACACTGAAATCTCCTGGGAAGTGACCTCCAGGATTCCGCAGGCAACATGAATCCCCAGATCGAAGGCCAGTGGCGGCCAACTGAGGCGTAATGCCATATATCTCTGGTGGATGTGGATAATCACATTTATGTAGTGATGAGTCAGAAGTAACTTTTTGCCGCCAGCTGGGAGATTTAACCTGACGACGCGATTAGTGTGAGTGATGTTCAGCGCCGCATCGGCGTATCCCGGGACCCGGAACCGACGCTCGTCATCCCCGTCAATCGGGGTTCGGTCCTCACCTCAGGGAGTGATCTCTGATGCTCAAGCGTTTGCTCTTCGTCGTCGCGCTGGCGGCGTCCACGCTCTTCGTCGCCGGCACCGTCACCGGCACCGCGCAGGCCTCCGCGCCAAGCTCCTGCGCGTCGGCCCAGCACCCCACCTCCCCCAATCCCAACCTGTGCAAGTGGAGGGACGACGGCTGCTACTACTGCTACAGCTACAGGGACGCAAGGTGGGACCAGCAGTACTGCAACGGCGGCTCCGATGGCTAGCCGCCTCGGTGACTAGCCCCGATGGACAACGGCAGCCCGGCGGAGCACTGCCTCGCGGGGCTGCCCGCGCGTGGAGGGACGCCTCGCGTAGTTCTGCGGCTTCCGACAGATGGCGCGTTTCGATGACACCGATCACCTCGCGCACCCTTCAGCGATTAGGTTCACATATAAAGGAAAAATACGGGAAGCTCAAGCCAGGAAGAATGCATATTCAATCGTGCCCCTGCCCAAGGTGGGATAGAGCTTACGCACACTGCACCACCCACCGAGTCCCCGTTGGGACATACACATTGCCATGCACCCGGGAAGCGGAAAGCCGTCCGGCTCTCGACGAGCAGTGTCAGCCGGCCGCGACCGGCCGAAGAGCCGTAGCACGGCCGGCGGCCACCCGACGCGCGGCGAGACCTGCGGGCGGATCGCCTTTTGAAGACGCGGATCGCCTTTGAAGACGTGGAGAAAGCCCTCATCCGGCCCGACTTCGAGCCACTGACCTGGGCCGACACTGCACTGAAGGCGCCGCCGAGGCACCTGGAAACGCTCATGTATCAGGCGGTGCCTGCCTGCTTGGAGCTCATTGCAGGATGCGGTTCATGACCTGTGAAGGCAGCCGATGCTGCGTGATCTATATCTGAACCGATCAGCCGGTTCCTCGGTCTCCGAAGGCGGGATATCCCGGCAGCGGAGCGGCCCCCCATCCTCCGGCGACCTTCTGCAGCAGCAGCCGCATCGTCTCCGCGAGTGCTGGGAACTCCTCAATCGTGCTCGCCATCTCCCAGCGATGCCTCAGCAGTTGCCGTCTCGTCGGGACCGGTCGGCGGGTCCGGTGAAGCGGCCCGTCCTCCAGGGTGCGCGGCAGCAGCGCCACCGTCGCGTCCACCGTCCAGACCGCGGTTGCCCGCCGCATCCCGGCCTGCCATACCGTGTCCTCGGCCAGCACGGGATAGGCCGCCACGATCTCCGCGCGGAAGGCCTGCTCGATCTCCTCCGCCAGCCCGGGCGGCAGTCTGAAGACGCACCAGCAGGTGGAGAACGGCATGCGGCAGTATGCGGCCGTCAGGAAGACCGATTGGAAGCAAGCGGCCTCGAAGTCGATCAGCCGCAGGCCCTCCGGAGTGAGCAGGTTGTTGTCGGGGCAGGTGTCTCCAGGAGTGAACGCCGGGTATTCCTTCCCGATCGCCGTCCCGATCTCAGCCAGTTCCTCCGCCAGTTCTCGCGGCACGGCGATTCCGGTCCCGGTGAGCAGCGCGAGTAGGTCGGCGGCGTTCTGCTCGATCCACGGCTCGTCCTCCCACGACGCCATGCCCTTGTCGTATCGGACGCGCAGCTGCGCGAGATCGGCGCGCCTGCGCACCGACTCCGCAGCCAGTCGTCCGAGCCCGCGGGCCCAGGTCAGCAAGCCCTCTGCGGCGGCTCTGGGATCGTCCCCGAGCAGCACGTCCGCCAACGTCGGCGCGCTCCCGAGATCCACCATCACCAGCAGCGGTACCGCGGCGTCCACGCCCAGTAGCGCAGGACCGGCCAGTTGCAACGAGAGCCCGGCCGCCTCAGACGTAAAGGAGCGCAGTCCCTCCGGCTCGTTGGAGAACGACTTGACGATCACGCTGCCGCCGGCGGCCGTCCGGCAGCGCAGCACGGTGCTGCGGGTGCTACCCCCTAGATCGACCGGATCGAATAGCTCGGTATCCAGCAGGGTGCCTGCAGCACGCAAGATCAGATCCACCTCGGCATCCTGCCACTGCCGGCCAGGACGTCGCACTCGCTTATCCGACTCGCCGGTTCCGGTTGAAACGATCGGTTTCACTTCCGCGAGAAGTGCCGGCTACTTCTCTGGAGCCTTCCTGGCCGAGGTTCCTCCTCATCAGCGACGCTGACGAAGCTGCCGAGGTTGAGCACGGTATAGATCTCGCCGACCTCGCGGAGCCGCTCCAGACGAGGGCAGCCCGCCCCGTCGTCCGACGGCAAGGGAACCCGTACCGCAGGGCCGCCAGGCCCGAGCACCGCAAGCGGCGCGGACGGCCAGGCGGCCGAGCACCTTGCCGACCCGATCACCGCGATCCCGCTGACCCCCGAGACCGTGCGGTCCCTGCCCGACGGGGCCTGCGGGTCCACGGCCGATCGGCGGGGGCGACCGGTTGCGGACGGGACTCCGCCGCCCAGTTGATTGCACATAATGCAATTTTTGCGTACTGTGCAGATCATGGATGCGGTGGAAGAGCGTCGCAGACGCAACAGGGCACGGAAGCGACGGCTCATCGGAGACGCGGCGGTGAGCCTGGCCCTGGAGAGGGGGCTGGAGAGCCTGACCGTCGAGGGGATCGCCGAGGCGGCCGACATCTCCACCCGGACCTTCTTCAACTACTTCTCCACCAAGGAAGAGTCCCTGACGGTCGGGCCCTCCTCGTCGGCGGAGGAGCTGGCGGCACTGGTGACCGCGCGTCCCGCGGACGAGCCGGTGGTCCGGTCCATGCGATTCCTGGCCAAGGAGATCGCCGAATCCTTCGTGCCCAGCCGCGAGCAGGTCGCGCTGTGGCGCCGTAACCCCGAACTGCTCGCCCGGGCGCGCAGACCCGCCGATCAAGAGCAGATCTTCGTGACCCTCATGCGGACCGTGGCCGATCGGATGGAGGCCGACCTGCCGCGTGAGGTCTACCCCAGCGTGCTGGTCGTCACGACGTTCTCCATCATCGAGTGGGCCGTGCGGGCCTCCTGGCAGGACGACGTCGGCAAGTCTCTCGACGATCTGATCGACGAGGCCTTCGACCTGATCGAGCGCGGCCTGTAAACCCCGCCTCGCGGGGATCGGAAGATCCATAGAACACGCCTGGAGAGGCCACAGGAGGGCCGGTAGGGCGTCAATCCACGTCAGCGGAACGCCGCACCCGCCGGCCAGGGCACCGCCCTGGCCGTGGCCGGTGCCGTGGGTGCCGTCGCGCGCCCGCCCGGCGTGGATTCCGTGCTGCCCGCATTCGGGTCCGGCGGCGAGCCGGACCATCAAAGTGATCAAGGAGTGGGTGAATGCCTGGAACACCGTCACGCCATGACGCCGTCACATCTCGTAGCACATCCGTCACAGTCGGAGGGATCGCCTGGGTGCTGAGCGTGTGGTTCTTCGTCGCGGAGATTCTGGCCCGTGCCGCCTGGACCATCCCGTACGACTGGACCGAGCGCTTCCTCAGCGACCTGGGCAACACCTCCTGCCGGCCGTTCAGGTACTACACCACCGACGAATACCTGCCGGTCTGCTCGCCGCGGCACGCTCTGATGAACGGCTCCTTCATCCTGCTGGGAGTCCTGCTGGGAGTCGGTCTCATGCTGACCCGGCGCGCCTGGCCGCCGGGGCGCGGCACGGTCGTGGGACGCGCGCTGGTCGCATGGGCCGCCGTCAGCTGGGTCGTGGTCGGCCTGGCGCCGGAGAACGAGAACATCGTCGTGCACGGCCTGGGCGCGATGGGGATCTTCACCGCCGGGAACGCGGGAGTGCTGGTGCTCGGATCCGCCACCCGCGGCGCCCCCGGGTGGCGGGTGCCCGCTGTGCTCGGCATCCTCGCGGGCGCTTTCGGTCTGGTCATGGCGGTCCTGTTCCTGTTCAACCAGTTTCTCGGGCTCGGGCTCGGCACGATGGAGCGTCTGGCGATCTACCCCCTGATCGTCTGGGCGGCGACGGCGGGTGTGGCCATGATCGCCGGACGGCGACGGTGAACGGGCGCGCGCCCGACCACCTCACCTCCGTCACCTCCGCCTGGGAAAGATCCCCCATGACAAGCATGCAAGCACGGCTGACCACCGTCATGGTCAGGCTGATGGGCGTCAAACGGCGCATGTACGGCAGCGCGGAGAAGGTACACAAGAGCATCGCCACCGATCGCAGGAGAGGCCCCGCCGTACCCGGCTTCAAGGATCGGCTCTCCGTCGAGGAGCAGCACGTGGCCGGTCACCGCGTCTACACGGTGCGCCCGAAGTCCGGGCACACCAACCGTCACCTGTTGTACCTGCACGGCGGCGGCTGGTCCTTGTCGATCACCTCGCTGCACTGGGACCTCATCGGCACGCTGGCCGAACGGCTGGGCTGCTCGATCACCGTCCCCCTGTACCCGCTGGCCCCCGAGCACACCGCCCGCGACGTGTGGGCCATGCTCCTGCCTCTCTACCGGGACCTCGTCGAGCGGTTCTCCCCGGAGGTCCTGACCGTGATGGGCGACTCCGCCGGGGGCAACCTCTCCCTGTCCCTGATCATGCAGGCCAGGCAGGCCGGTCTGCCGCAACCAGCACACCTGGTGCTGGTGTCGCCGTGCGTCGACATCTCCTGCAGCGACCCGGCCATGGTGGCGCTGGAGCGGGTCGACCCGATTCTCGCCCCCGAGGGCGTGCGCGAGGCCGGCCGCCTGTACGCGGGAGGCCTGGACCCGCGTGATCCGGTGGTCAGCCCCCTGTACGGCTCGCTCCGCGGACTGGCCCCCATCACCGTGTTCACGGGCACCCTCGACATCCTCAACGCCGACGCCCACCGGCTCAGGGACAGGGCGCGGCAGGAGGACGTGTCCCTGGGCTGGTTCGAGTACCCCGGCATGATGCACGTCTGGCCCCTGTACTCCCTGCCCGAGTCCAGACGGGCGGTCGACGAGATCGTCGCGATCGTCGGGAAGCCCCGGGCCTGAAACCGCCGGACAGAGTCTTGGGCGGCCATGCCCGAACCGGGCTTCTACAAGTCGTGGGCGGTGAAGCCCGGGGGATCCGAACTCCCGGCATCCTGCTTGCAGATCGGTCTGATCTTCGACCGTAGGGGGGCTGAGCTGGGCGGCGGCCTCCCCGCGAGTGACCGTGACTGACCGCCGTTGACCGCCCTTAACGGCCCGCTAACGGCCCGGCGACCCGGGAAGATCCTGCGAGACTGTCGTCCGCCACCGACGCGCGAAAACGCGACCGCCCCACCGCAATCCACGGAAGAGAAGCCGGACCGACCCGAAGAGAAACGCGATCTCGAACAACAGGGAGCACATGAGCAGGACTTCGCCGAGCGACTCCCGATCGCTCGCGTGTGCCCATCCGACGAGTACGGACGAGGCGACCACGCCCAACAAGTATCCGAGCATCGCCAAAGCCTCGTTGTACCCGGTGCGCATAAGTTGATCTTAGGCCCGTCCCAACGCGTTCAGGGCTCTACAGATCCGTCCGAAGGCTGCACAGCGAGCGGCTCCGCCAGAGGCCCGACGGCCGGCATCCATGATGCCTCTTCCATATCAGGACTGTCCGGCCATGCTCCAGGGCTTGAAACCCGGTCCTGACCGGTGCTGGACGAGTATGAACGTGAGCCGCCGTGTGCCTGTGTTGCAGTACCCGTTGCAGTACTTTGACATCGCGGGCAGATTGAGCCACATGATCGAGTTCGACGGCCCTTTCTACCGGGTCAGCGAACCGGGCTTCGCCTCGATGAGCGATGCCGTACGAGACATGATCGCGACCGGAGAGATCGACAGCGCCTGTGGTGTGCTTCCGGCTGATGACGAGGAACAGACTGCGGATTGAAAGCGGAAGGCGCTTCCTGTCCTTCGCGATGCCCTGACCTGGCGCTTCGGGTGCTGCCGCATCCTCTGGGACTGGCCGTTCCGCGCATGCTCCGGACCTTGGAATCCGGCTCTTCTGCCAGGCTTTCGGTAAGCCTCGGCATCTCCATTACGCCGTCAGGATGAACGGTGATCAGCCACGCTATCCGGTGGGCCGGGGCTGAGGAACGGGGCCCTGGACCATCGATCGCCCCAACCCTGTACGGAGAAAGGCACCGCGGCTTCGGTCCGACTTCCGAGCGGACATCGGTCAGTCGGGCACCGGCGAAGACCGGGCGACAGCCGCCAACTGAGACCGCGAGGTGATACCAAGCTTGGGGAACGCCTTGTAGAGGTGATAGCCGACGGTCCGCGGGCTGAGGAAAAGCTGAGCGGCGATGTCGCGGTTGGAGGTGCCGTTGGCCGCCAGCCGTACGATCTGGCGTTCCCTGGGGGTGAGTACGCTGAGCGGGTCGTCGGCCTTGCGCGGCGCCGCCGGCACGTCTCCGGTCGCGCGCAACTCCGCCCGGGCGCGCTCGGCCCACAGCTCCGCGCCGAGCCGGTCGAAGATCTCCAGCGCACCCCGTAACTGTGCGCGGGCGTCCGCTCGCCGCCGTGCCCGTCGCAGCCACTCGCCATAGGCGAGCTGCGTCCTCGCCTGCTCGTACGGCTGATCGCCTGCCTCATGGCAGCGCACGGCATGCGCGAAGTGCGCCTCGTCCTTCTCGACGAGGGCGCGGCAGCGCAGGGCGATCGCGTCCGGCGACGGCTGACGGACGTGCCGCGCCCACTCCAGGTATCTGGCAAGCGGCTCCTTCGCCCGCTCGGGCCGGCCGCCACGGATGGCGGCCTCGACCTGGTCGGCGGCGGAGAGGACGGTGAGGCCCGTCGACGGGATGGCCTCGAACTGCTGGAGGGCGGCGTCCGGACGGCCCAGGCCGAGTTCGAGTCGGCCGAGTGCCCAGCGCCCGACGGCCGCCGCGAGGACCAGTCCCTGGCCGTCGGCTCTCGCGATGCCTTCCTCGGCGTTGGCGCGACACTGCTCCACATCCCCTTGGTGAGCGAGCACCCAGGCGAGAGAGCACATGAGATGACTGATCTGATGCTCGTGCCCCAGTTCCGCCGCCAGCCGCAGCCCTGCGTTCAGGGTTGCCCTGGCCTCGCCGTACCGGCAGAGCCATCCCTGCGCGAGGCCATGATCCTGGAATGCGACGGCGAGCCAACCGATCATTCCGCTTTTCCGGCACTCCGCCACGACCCGTCCGGCGATCTCCTCGTAGCGGGCGGCGCGGCCCAGCGGGAAGCACAGGGAGGCGGTGAAGGTCAGCCCAGGCACTCCCAGCTCGGCAAGCGCATGTCCGTCGACCGCCTCGCCCATGAGCTTGGTCCCACCTCCGATGTCACCGCTCAGCAGGCGGGTC